>NZ_JBXAJV010000023.1:0-112931 GCF_058797635.1 Pseudomonas sp. GW823-FHT02C02
CTCCACAAGCACCCACACGAATTGCTTGATTCAGTTGTTAAAGAGCGGTTGGTTAAGATCTTTCGTCTCAACCGAGGTGCGCATTCTACAGCACCCTTTTCAAATTGCAACCTAAAAAGTTTCTGATTTTACTAGCCAAATCAACTACTTACGCTGGAACAAACATCGATATGCTCGTTAGCGGGAGGCGAATAGTACAGCATTGAAATACGTGGTCAACCCCCTCTTCCAAAAATTCTGCTTTTCTTCATCAAGCGAGCGGCAATCGAGATCTCAGAGACCCATTTGATCTGTCATGCGCCAACAGACGCACCATTGCAGTGCGATTCACTGGCGCAAAGCCGTTTCCTCGACTAGGGTTTCTACCGAATCGAGTGACCCTGATACCCCAGCGGGCGCGTGATCAAGGAGGATAAATGACGTCTATTCACAAAACCGAGAAAACCTATCGCACCTGGTCCACACCCATCCTCCTTGAACTCAAGGAGAGAGAGCACCAGCTGGACGCTGACGCCCGCCAGGCACTTCATAACATCCTGACAGAGCGAAGGCTGATAAACACCGGCAACCCTTCTGGCGTCGATCGCCGTCGCTCCAGTTCCTGATGACTTCCCTGCCAGCAACCGCTCAGCAGACCGGCCTCTTCATCGGATACTTCAAATGCTCCCTTGCGGTAGTGGCTAGTAGCCGCTATCCATTAAGGTGAATTCAGAAGGAGTACGCGAGGATGATTCCAAGATTCGTTGTGGTTCCCGCCATTCCCACGGAAACGGGGTCAACGCGCAACGGAACGCGCTTCTACTGCAAAACCGCCCCCATAGGGTTCAACCTCTATGACAATGAAGAAAAGCGCAGGCTGCCCACAACCTTTCCGACACGGACAGAAGCCGAGGAAGAATGTTTGCAGCTCAATAACGAATGTCTTCAATGTACGCTGTCTGAGCGCTCCCCCCGCGTCAACGTGCCCTGAGCACGCGCAAGACTGAATGAGGGCAAAACAATGCTCATTTATTGAAGCAGACAAAAGTCCGAAAACAGAAGGAACTGGCACTACGCCATTAATGTCGTAGTGGCAGCACCTGGAGATTCGGATGACCCGCCCTCGATATTTTCAAATCACGTATGGCTTCAAGAAGACTCGGCATATTTTTATTCAACCCGACTCCCATATGTCTGAGGCAGACGCTTGGTACTACGCCTGCCTGCATTCGGGGATCGGGCTTTCGTATGGGGACAATCACGATCAACAAGACTTTGATGCGCTACGAAGCCACGCACAGGAAAATGGCTTGAGGCAGGTGAGTTGGGAGGAGTTACCGTAAATGACCGTGTGCGGCCGCTGAGGTGCCGCCGTCCACGCCCTCTGTTGCCGTTGCAAATGCAGTGCTCGCCTCTTTCACCAACTTGCGCCATTCCACGCCGCTGATCAGCCCGGTACGTTCCATCTCGTCGGCGGCCTTGAGCAACTCGTCGTACTGTTCTTCAACATCCATGTGAATTTCCGGTTCTTTCAGAAGCTTGTACCAAGCCGCCAGGGCTTGCTTCTTTTGATCATCATTCATCGCCAAACTCCCAGGGACAGTTTTCACTTGGATGTTATCCAGCGAATGACCGTTCCTCAGTTCCGACATACGGCGCTTACAACCGAAACTCACATGCATTGAGTCTTACAAGCAGCTACGAACCGCCTTGCGCATCGCGCCCGACTTGGCCCATGGAGGGCCCTGATACAGCGAGACTCGACTGCCGTCCTTGTATTTCACGATGTCCAGAATCTCGTCAGCCGTAATAATGCTGGGCGCGTTGATCCGGTAGCCATTGGAAATACCGGTCTGAGTCGTCTTGGGGACTTCCTGCTGCCATAGTGGCAAAAGACACGCGGCGTATTCTTTGGGCGCCTTGTTACTGTACTTGCTGACGTTAGGCTCACCTGGAACCAGGGATGCCGGCAATGAACAACCCGCCAGCATCGCCATCGCTATTCCCCCAATCAACATCCGCATGACGCTTCCTTATCCTGAAAAACGGGAAATGTAGCGCGTAGCGAACCAGACATCCATCTATAGAATCAGCCCTCAGGGCGTTACGTTGTGATCGGGATAAGACCGTTTGTTCAAATACGTCATCCATCGCTCATACGCTTCATGCTGCCATTGAGTGACCCGCTCCCACTCCGGCCCACTTAACTGATGGGCCGAAATCAGCTTCATCATCTCCGCAGTTGCTGCGTCCAGGTCAACCATCAGCTCATGCGCATGGAATCTGAAATCGTCGGTGCTGGTCATTTGAAGTTGCCTCGCCCTAGCGAACATTCGCCACTTCAGTACGACATCACGCGGGTTCGTTCGCGCTCACTCTCCCGACAAGCGGCGCACCTTCCATCCCCTGAGCAGCAGGCGAGCAAACGCCCCGCCCGTTAATTGGGACTACTCTTTTGTAGCGGGGTATCAGCAGGAGGTCATCATGTGGCTCAACGAAAATGAAAACGAACTTCGGCGTGATCTGCAAGGAGTTGCGTCGGACCTGAGGTGGTCGGCAGTGGAGCTCTTGCGCATCGCAGAGCAGCTACGCCTGGCCGGCAATGATGTCGATGCGCAAGCAACTAAAAGGCTGTGCGAGTTATTTCAGGGTGATGAACAGCGACTGATGGGCTATGCCGATGAAGTGAAAGCCAAAATCATCAGCCGGGCGAAAGCCCAATAACGGGAGCGTTGTCATGAACACGCCTCTATTCGCGCTAGATGTCATGCTGGCAGCGACGGGTGGCTGCAGCATTGATTCATACGTTTATCGGGACCAGCCGCTGGTCGCCAAGCATGGTTACTAGCCAACATGGGGTGGCAAGCTAGCTGGAAGCGGGTTTATTACAAGTGTCCCGCCATTTATCCGCGAACCTGTTAATGGCTTGGCTTTTGAGTTCTGGAGAATCGAGGACGGGCTGGTTGTACGCTTCGTTGATCAACATGGCACCCAACTTGTCATGATCAGGATTGCCCGACTTCACGGCCAGCAGGCTTTCTTTCGTTTCGTTATTTTGCCGAGACTGCATGATCGATCCGGCCAATGTACGAAAAACATCGCAGACCTTTTGGTTGGTGTGGATTTCGCCTTGCGTCTGGGCTAGAACCTGACCAACACCAGCAAGGTAAACAGCAGATAACAATGCCAGAGCAGTGCAGCGACCTTTCAACATGCTTTCTTCCTTGAATTAAAAGCGGCCACCCTATCATCCAAATGTCACGTTTAAAATCTTCCAACTCCTGATTTCAAGACAAAAAAAGCCCCGGCATCCCAGGGCTTCAAACTCGCGCTCATTCTGATTTCTGGCTTGGCGTCGATCGAACCGCTCTTGCTCTGTAGGCAGGAAGCGCTGCCGCAAACGCCAGTGCCTCCTCTTTGCTGCCAAAAGCCCCGAGACGGTCGCCTTTGGTGCACACCCGCCAGGGGCCGTTGTTTACGCTGAGTACGTCATAACCGTTCATGTGCATTTTATTCAGCATCGGAACGCTCATAGTCACCTCCTTTTCGGCAGTGATAAGCCACGATTGACTCGGTTACCTTACACCCGCCCTTTGCCCAAGTGCCGACCAGACGTCGTGTCAGGTTTTCGACATTCCTTTGCACTTTCTACCGCTTCCCTCACTCCAACCCTTTGAAACAGAGGCATGGGCCTGAATATTGCATTTTCATGACTGTTTTATGACAAGCGGCGGTTTAGTAACACATGAAAGTACGGGCAACAGTCATTTGCGAGCAGGATCGGCATGTTCTCCTGGTGCGCAAACTCAGGTGTCGCTGGACCTTGCCCGGAGGAAAAGTCGAGCGCGGCGAAACCACTGCGGACGCCGCCATGCGCGAGCTCCAGGAAGAAACCGGGCTTGGAGTCGACGGCTTGTTGTACTTGATGGAACTGGAAACGAGCAGCACCCGCCACCATGTGTTCGAGGCATCGGTGCTCAACTCGGACGAAGCGCGGCCCCAAAATGAAATCTTCGATTGCATGTGGTTTCCGCTGGACTCAGTCCAGAACCTGAACACAAGCGACGCCACGCTCAAGATCGTCAAAGCCTTCCAGCGTCGCTTGTAAGTTTGCGCAGCCGCCTTAGCCCTGGTCGCCGCCGCCCACCGGCATGACCATGCCGGTGATGTACGATGCCTCGTCGCTGGCCAGAAACAGAATAGCGCCAGCCTGCTCATCCAGCGTGCCGTAGCGCTTCATCAAACTGCTGTCGAGCGTCTGGCCGACAAGTTGCTGATACCAGACTTTCTCTTCGGCGCTCTGCTCTGCGCTGTTTCGCGGGATGACCCGCGGCGGTGCTTCGGTGCCGCCCGGCGCGGTGGCATTGACCCGGACTCCGCGACCGGCGGTTTCAAACGCCAGGCAAGCAGTCAGCGCATTGACACCGCCCTTCGCCGCGCCATACGGCACACGATTGATGCTGCGGGTGGCGATGGACGAAACATTGACGATCGCGCCGCTGCCCTGTTCAAGCATGAACGGCAGCGCGGCGTGGCAGCACCACAAGGTCGGAAACAACGAACGACGGACTTCGGCTTCGATCTGCTGCTCTTCGTAGTGTTCGAAAGGCTTCGCCCAGATCGTGCCGCCCACGTTGTTGACCAGCACATCCAGACGCCCAAAGCGCTCGACGGCGGTGCGCATCACGCGGCTGCATTCGCTGTATTGCTCAAGGTCGGCGGTCAGGGCAAGCACCTGGCTGCCCTGCCCCAATTGTTGCTGCACCTCGAACACCAGGTCCGAGCGATCAACCAGAATCAATCGCGCACCCTCAGCGGCCATGCGCTCCGCCACCCGCCGACCAATGCCTTGCGCCGCGCCGGTGATCAGCGCGACTTTTTCGTGAAATCTGTTCATGTGGACCTCGTGACGAAGGATGCCATGCAGTGAAAACGTCCCAGACAAAACACTGACCTGTGGAATCAGTGATCACGCACGGCTGGACTCAAGCCGCGCTGGCAGCGAATTTCTCGTAATAGAAGTTCGCAGGCGCGACGCCTTGCTCGCGAATGAATTGACTGACCGCTTCGACCATCGGCGGCGGGCCGCACAGGTAGATGTCGACGTCGCCCTCATTCAAATGTCGTGGCTCGATGTGCTGGGTCACGTAGCCTTTGAGCGGATGCTGGCTGTCGGGGTTGGCGACGCAGGCACTGAAGCTGAAATTCGGGATGCGCGCGGCAAACGCTTCGAGCCGGTCCATTTCCACCAAGTCAAAATCGTTGGTCACGCCATAGATCAGATGCAGCGGATGCTCGCTGCCCTGCTCGGCTATTTTCTCCAGCATCGCGGTGAACGGCGCCAGACCGGTTCCACCCGCCAGCAGCAACAACGGCCGGCGAATGTCGCGCAGATAAAAGCTGCCCAACGGCCCGGCCAGACACATGCTATCGCCGGCCTTGGCCATGCCGGTGAGGAAGCTGCTCATCAAGCCGCCGGGCACGTTGCGGATCAGGAAACTCACTTCGCCGTCACGCTGCAACGAGCTGAAGGAGTAAGCGCGGGTCTGCTCGCTGCCGGGAACTCCCAGGTTCACATACTGACCCGGCAGAAACGCCAGTTTGCTCAGCGCTTCGCCCTTGATAGACAGCGCGATGGTGCTGTCGGACAACTGCCGCACGGCGCTGATGGTGGCGTCGTAACTGGCCTGATGGGTACGGCAAACCTGCGATGAAGTCGGCACGCGCACCACGCAATCGCTCTGGGCGCGCATCTGGCAGGTCAGGACAAAACCCTGCTGCGCTTCATCGGCGCTGAGCGCGTCTTCGATGTATTCCTCGCCCAAGTCATAACGACCGGCCTCGGCGAAACACTTGCAGGTGCCGCACGCGCCGTCGCGGCAATCGAGCGGAATATTGATGCCTTGACGGTACGCGGCATCGGCCACGGTTTCGCCCACGTTGGCGTCGATGAACCGGGTGACGCCGTCTTCGAAATTGAATGCAATGGAATAAGTCATGACGGCCGCCTCAGAGGTGGTAGACATCGATGACCTGGCGAACGTAATCGTTCTTCAGGATCACTTTCTTGGCCTTGATCAGCAGGTTTTCACCGCGCCCGTCAAGGGTGTAGAAACTGCTGCCGAAATAGCTGTCGACGGTCTTGTAGCGAAAGCTCAGGGTGTGCCAGTTGAAGCGCACCTTGCACAGGCCGTCGGCCTGCTCAAGCAGTTCGATGTTGCTGATGTTGTGCGACGTACGGGTGTCCGGAACACTGGCGCTGGAGCGCTCGGTCTTGATGCGGAAGATGCGGTCTTCCAGGCCGGTGCGGTTGCCGTACCAGATCAGCGAGATTTCCCGCTGCGGGTCTTCGGTCAACTCGTCGTTGTCGTCCCAGGAAGGCATCCAGAACGAGGCATCGGCGGCGTACAGCTCCAGCCAGTCGTCCCATTGCTTGTCGTCGAGGTAGCGTGCTTCGCGGTAGAGGAAATCGCGCACTGCATCATAAGTGAGGGTCATTGCACGGCCTCCACAGCAATCAATTCGGGCTGTTCGGCAGCCAGAGCCTTGAGCATGGTTTGCTGCCAGTACTTGTGTTGCAGCACGAACAAGCCTTCGTCTTCGGTGCGCACGCCGCTGAGCAAGGGATGCAGGTCGATTTCCCTGGCCGCCTCATCGGCGCCCTCGACCCAGTGTTCGGCACCGCGGGACATGTCATTCCACGTCGTGACGCTGCCCTGATAGCTGGTCTGGCACGAGCGAAACTCTTCCAGATCATCCGGGGTGGCCATGCCGCTGACGTTGAAGAAATCCTCGTACTGACGAATCCGGCTCGAACGGGCGTGGTCGCTTTCGCCTTTGGGGGCGATGCAATAGATGGTGATTTCCGTGCGGTCGACCGAGATCGGGCGGGCGATGCGGATCTGCGAGCTGAACTGGTCCATCAGGTAGACGTTCGGGTACAGGCACAGGTTGCGCGAATTCTCGATCATCCAGTCGGCACGGGCCTGGCCGAAGTCCCGGGACAGCTCGTCGCGGCGTTCGTAGAGCGGGCGATCCTCGGGGTTGGACCAGCGGGTCCAGAGCAGCATGTGGCCCTTGTCGAACGAGTAGAAACCCCCGCCCTGCTTGGCCCAGGTCCCGGCGCTCATGGTCGGGTTGCTGTCACCGGCTTCACGCTGTTTGCGCTGGTTCTGGGTAGCGGCGTAGTTCCAGTGCACGGAGCTGACATGGTAGCCGTCGGCGCCGTTTTCGGCGGTGAGTTTCCAGTTGCCTTCATAGATATAACTTGAGGAACCGCGCAGCACTTCGAGGCCATCGGCGGACTGGTCGACGATCATGTCGATGATCTTTGCCGACTCGCCCAGGTGCTCGACCAGCGGCACCACATCGGCGTTGAGGCTGCCGAACAGGAAGCCGCGGTACGACTCGAATCTCGCGACTTTGGTCAGGTCGTGGGAGCCTTCGCAGTTGAAGCTCGCCGGGTAACCCGCAGCCGCCGGGTCTTTGACCTTGAGCAGTTTGCCGGAGTTGTTGAAGGTCCAGCCGTGGAATGGGCAGGTGTAGGAGCTCTTGTTGCCGGTCTTGTGCCGGCACAGCGTCGCGCCGCGATGGCTGCAGGCGTTGATGAACGCGTTGAGCACACCTTCCTTGTTGCGCGCGATGAAGATCGACTGGCGCCCCATGGTGGTGGTGTAGAAATCGTTGATGTTGGGGATCTGGCTTTCGTGCGCCAGGTACAGCCAGTTGCCTTCGAAGATGTGTTTCATCTCCAGGTCGAACAGCCGTGGATCAGTGAACATCTCGCGCTTGCAGCGGTAGATGCCCTGTTCTTTGTCATCTTCAAGCAGGGAGTGAAGGTATTCGGGTCGCAGGGACATGGCCGCCGCCTCCATTGTTTTTATTCAGGCAGGGCCATGCTAGGACGGGGGGATGCGAGGGACTATCCGATGGGTGCAGACGTGTATCCGTTTACTGCAACGTGCGGTGAATCATTGATGCCCACCCATCAGGACCGACAGGAACCTGTGGCGAGGGAGCTTGCTCCCGCCGGGCTGCGAAGCAGCCCCAAAACCTGCGACCGCGATTATTCTGCAAAACCGGGGGTCACAGGTTTGCGACTGCTGCGCAGTGGAGCGGGAGCAAGCTCCCTCGCCACAAGTTGCATGTCGCCTGGGGTCAGTGCCGGCGCTTGAGGGTGTCGGACGGTAACTCGCCGAACTGTTTGCGGTAGTTGTCGGAGAACCGCCCCAGGTGCAGGAAGCCGTAATCCATAGCCACTTCCGTGACGTTTCGCACGTTGCAGGTCGGGTCGCTCAGGCACTGGTTGATGCGTTCGAGTTTCTTCTGCCGGATGTAGTTTTGCGGCGAAGTCCCGGCGTTGCGTTCGAACAAACCATACAGCGAACGCAGGCTCATCCGAGCCTGACGCGCCAGTTCTTCACTGTCGATGTCCTGCTTGAGGTTGCGCGCGATGTAATCGGCAATCCCCTCGAACGTCGTCGCCGGCGAGCCAAGGCTGCTGCGGATGACGTTGGTTTTCATCAGACTGAGCATCTTGCTGACGATGATCTGCGCGTAGTGTTCCTGAACCCGGGGAATCTGCTGGGTGGCCTCGGCTTCCTGGCAAATCATCGCCAGCAGGCCGACGAAACCTTCCAGCTCATCAAGCTGATAACGATTCTCCAGAAACCGCACGCCCTGCCCCGGATAGCGCCAGCGCTGCTCCTCGCACACCGACTCGAACAGCCGGGTAGGTACTTTGAGGATAAATTTTTCGCAATCGTCGGAGTACGTCAAGTCCACCGGGTCGTCGGGGTTGATCAGCAGCAATTCACCTGGCGCAAAGTAATGCTCCTGACCGTAACCGCGCCACAGGCAGTTGCCGCGCAGTAGCACTTGCAGGTGATAGATCGTTTCCAGTGCGCCCGAGGTCACCCGCACGCTGGCGCCGTAGCTGATGCGGCACAGGTCAAGGCTGGCGAATTTGCGATGATCGAGGCTGGCCAGAGGACGGCCGGCCCTGGGCATGAGGATGCAATGATTGCCGACATGCTGATTGACGTAACCCGACACCGCGTAAGGGTCGGCGTGGTCGAATACTCTGCTGCGCGGACTCAACAGTTGCGCCTGCATCATCGGGTTACTCTCGTTGTTGTTATTGATTGCGTCGGGTCATTCTAAGGCCATATTTGCAGCGGTGTGTCAGTGGGCTGACCTGTGGAAGGTTCTGGCCCTATCGCGAGCTGGCTCGCTCCCACAGTTGACCGCGTTCGCCCTGATGTAACTTGGTCAATGTGGGAGCGAACCTGTTCGCGATAGGGCCATCAGTCTCAACATCAACGTTGACGGACACCCCGCATTCGCAAGCAGGCTCGTTCCCACAAAGATTCGACGATCGAGGCAATCAATCCTCGAGCGCGCGAACCCGTTCGTGGCGCTGCTGCTCGTCAGGTTGCGCGGAGGTCTGCAAGGTAAAATCGAAGTCAATCTCGGCAAACCGGCCGCTGACACCATGGGCCGCCGCGCGCTGCGGGTCGTCGCTGAAGGTGATGTGGGCGATCAGCTCGTCGCGGGTGGCGTAGGCAAAATCGTCATGCAGGTACTGATCGCCATCGAGGTTGATCTGGGTGGTCAGGTGACGATGGTCCGGCGCGGAGATAAAGAAGTGAATGTGCGCCGGACGCTGGCCATGACGGCCCAGTTGATCGAGCAATTGCTGGGTCGGACCGTCCGGCGGGCAACCGTAGCCCGACGGCACGATGCTGCGGAAACGGTAGCGGCCCTCGGCATCGGTGACGATGCGGCGGCGCAGGTTGAATTCCGATTGCGTGGTATCGAAGTAGGAATAAGTGCCGCCCGTGTTGGCGTGCCAGACATCCACCACTGCGCCGGCCAAAGGTTCGCCAGCGGTGTTGCGTACCTGGCCCTGCATGAACAGAACCACGCCCGGATCGACGCCATCGTCCAGTCGTGCCTCAGCCTCGGACAACGGCGCGCCCGCCACATACAACGGGCCTTCGATGGTCCGCGGCGTACCGCCCGCCTTCCCCGCCTGCTCGTCTTCGGCATCCATCAGCAAGTCCAGGTAGTGTTCCAGGCCGAGGCCGGCCACCAGCAAACCGGCCTCCTGGCGCGCGCCCAGCACGTTGAGGTAATTGACCGCTTTCCAGAACTCTTCCGGGGTCACGGCGAGGTCTTCGATGATGTTTACCGAATCACGCAAAATACGGTAAACCAAGGCTTTGACCCGCGGGTCGCCAGCGTCGTTGAGCAAGCCGCTGGCGTCTTCGAGAAACTTCTGGGCACTGGCAGTGTGGGAAATCTTGACGTTCATTTTTTGGGGTTCCTCATCTTGTAATTATGGGCGTAGCGAACTGAACAGGCTGGGTTCAGCGGTCATCCTCGCGAATGGAAGAAGGATGCCGGCACATTGCATCGACCTCGATCGCCATGTACGGAAACAGCGGCAATTGCATCAGCAGGTCGTGCAGTTCCTGAACGCTGTCGACGTCGAAAACGCTGTAATTGGCATAGTGCCCGGCGATGCGCCACAGGTGACGCCATTTGCCTTGCTCTTGCAGGCGCTGGGCCAGGGCTTTTTCATCGGACTTGAGCTGGGTGGCGAGATCCGGGTTGATGTCGACCGGTAGATTCACGGTCATTTTTACGTGAAATAGCATGATGCTCTCCTCAGGCTTGATGAACGGAAGTGGATGTTTTGTCGCGCCGGAAAAACGCCAGGCGTTCCTCATCCAGGCTCAGGCCAAGGCCTGGTGTTTGCGGCACGTGCAGCGCAAAGTCGCGATAGACCAGCGGCTCGCTGAGCACGTCTTCCGTCAGCAGCAACGGGCCGAACAGCTCGGTGTCCCAAGCCAGTTTATTCAGGGTGATAAAGGCATGGGCCGAGGCCAGCGTGCCGATCCCTCCTTCAAGCATAGTGCCGCCGTACAGACCGATACCGGCAGCTTCGGCGATGGCGGCAGTCCGCAGCACGGCCCGTGGCCCCCCGTTCTTGGCGATTTTCAGGGCGAACACCGAAGCGGCCCCTTCGCGCGCCAGATTGAAAGCGTCTTCCACGCACTCGATGGATTCATCGGCCATGATCGGCGCCGGGCTCATGGCGTTCAGTCGCACCATGCCGGCGCGGTTGTTGCGTGAGATCGGCTGTTCGATCAGGTCGATGCCGTTGCTGCCCAGTATCCGGCAGGCGCGCAGCGCGACCGCCTCGTCCCAGGCCTGATTGACATCGACCCGCACGCTGGCGCGATCGCCCAGGGCTTTCTTGATGGCAATAACGTGGGCCAAGTCACGATTGACTTCTCCGGCACCGATTTTCAGTTTGAAGATCCGGTGGCGCCGCAGGTCGAGCATTTTTTCCGCTTCGGCGATGTCCTTGTCGGTGTCGCCGCTGGCCAGGGTCCAGGCCACCGGCAGCGCATCACGAACGCGACCGCCCAGCAACTCACTGACCGGCAGGCCAAGGCGTTTGCCCTGGGCGTCGAGCAAGGCGGTTTCGATACCTGATTTGGCAAACGTGTTACCTCGAATGCTGCGCTCCAGGCGCAACATCGCCGCATTGATGTTGCCGCTGTTCTCACCGATCAGCAGTGGCGCGAAGTGTTTGTCGATATTGGTCTTGATGCTGTCCGGGCTTTCATTGCCATAGGCCAGGCCACCGATGGTGGTGGACTCACCAATGCCTTCGATGCCATCGGCGCAGCGCACGCGGATGATCACCAGAGTCTGGTTCTGCATGGTGTGCATGGCCAGTTTGTGCGGGCGAATGGTCGGCAGATCGACGATGATCGTCTCGATCGATTCAATGGCAGTTGCACGCATGTCGATACCCGTCAGGTTCTTTAAGTTCTGAAATGGATTCTCATACGGCTTTTTGCCGACGGCCAATATAGAATTGGTCTGGATCGATACCTTAAAGGTATTCAGCCGCTCAATGCCTGGAGGCACCATGGAATTGCGTCACCTGCGGTATTTTCAGGTGTTGGCTCAAACCCTCAATTTCACCCGCGCCGCCGAACTGCTGCACATTGCCCAGCCCCCGTTGAGCCGACAGATCCAGCAACTGGAAGATGAACTCGGGGTGTTATTGCTCGAGCGTGGCCGTCCGCTGAAGCTGACCGACGCCGGGCGCTTCTTCCATGAACACTCCACCGCCTTGCTCGAACAGCTGGCCAAGGTCTGCGACAACACCAAGCGCATCGGCCTGGGGGAAAAGACCTGGCTGGGCATCGGTTTTGCGCCATCGACGCTGTATGGCGTGCTGCCGGAACTGATTCGTCGCTTGCGCAGTGGCGAGCCTCTGGAGCTTGAGCTCGGGCTTTCGGAAATGACCACGCTGCAACAGGTGCAGGCGCTCAAGGCCGGGCGCATAGACATCGGTTTCGGGCGGATCCGCATCGACGACCCGGCGATCATCCAGACGGTATTGACCGAAGACCGGCTGGTCGCCGCCCTGCCTGCCGGCCACCCGCTGCTGGCCGGGCCGATCAGTCTGCGCCAACTGGCGAAAGAGCCTTTTGTGCTGTACCCCGGCAATCCACGCCCCAGCTACGCCGACCACGTTATTGCGCTGTTCGAATCCTACGGCGTGAGCATCCACGTGGCGCAATGGACCAACGAACTGCAAACAGCAATCGGTCTGGTAGGGGCCGGTATCGGGGTCACACTGGTGCCCGCGTCGGTGCAGTTGCTGCACCGCGACGACATTGGTTTCACCCCGTTGCTGGAAGACAACGCGACGTCACCGATCATTCTCAGTCGGCGCGTGGGCGATGTGACGCCGGGGTTGAATCATTGCTTGAAGATAATTGATGAACTGCTGCCCCGCTAACCGGCAAAGGCCCGGCGCCCGGCACGCAGTTCGGTGCGTAATTCGCCAATAAGGTCGGAGATCGCGCGAACGGTGGTCAGCCTGGCCGGCGTTACACAGGGAATCAGCAAATCGATGCGCCCGGTGGCCCGGTCGTACACCTTGATTCGCAACAATCCATTGGGATTCACTGTGCACTCGCAGGAAAGCGGCTTAAAACCGGACTCTACAATGTTGCAAAGGACTGAAATAGAAACCATGACTGACGCCTCCTTGGCGGCTCATCGGATTCGACCCGCTGAGCATAGATCCATTTTCGCCCGTCTGCGCCCGCCGGCCTCACATTAAGTGTTAGCTGTTTCTCATTTTGTTGAAGTTCTAATGAGAATCCCCGTCCCACAACCAATTCCAGATTCCCGGCAACTTCACTGCCTCTGAACCGCTTCTGACAGTGCGCGCCAAAGCCGCCCGTTGCAGCGCCGCCCTGTCGTCGTAAAACGGCTTCTGCGCCACCGTCACCCCCGTGGCACGGGCGCTGTCGAGGAGGATTTGCAGGTATTCGCGGGCATGCCGGGCGGTGTAGCGATTAAGGTCGTGGAAGGTCACCACCACCGGAATCACACCGTCCACCGTCGGCAATTCGCCCAGTGCAATGCGTTCACGCACTTCGGACAGTTGCCGCAACATGTTGGCCCGTCGCCGCGGGCTGGCGTTGAAGCCCCAGATCTTGCCGTCGTTGGCGCTCAGGTCGGTCAGCAACAGGTGCAGGCCATGTCGCTGATAGGCGGCGAACACACGTGTGTCGTAGTTCCAGAACGGCGGACGCACCAGGGTGGGCGGTGCGCCGGTGATTGCGGCAATGTCGGCACTGCCCTTGCTCAATGATTGCTCCAGCTCTTGCGGACTCAGCGAGCGGTGATTGGTGTGCGAATGGGTCGCCGTGTGGAAACCCAGCACATGCCCTTCAGCCTGCTCCCGGTGCATGACCCCGCGCCCGATGTCGCTGTCGCCGGCCCGTGGCGCGCCGGTCTGCACGAAGAACACCGCTTTGATCCCCGGTTGCACCGGGTTCTGCGCGAGGCTGTCGAGCACCGTCATGCTCGGGTTCCAGAAACTTGATGCGCTGGGGCCGTCGTCGAAGGTCAGCACAAAGCGGATCGGTGGCTGCGCGCGCAGACGCTGTTCGGTCTGCGGGGTCAGCTCGATCGGTGAAGCGATGCAGCCAGCGAGCCCGACAGCGATGGCTAGCGTAGTGAGAGCCTTGAACAACTGTTTCATGGTTTGCCTTGGGCCAGACCGTAATGGTCATCACGTTAAAACGGCAAAAACCCTTCGCCCATTGATCCCTTGTCAGCCCGCAGGTCGCTGCAGGCCGAGGTTGGATCAGGGTACACAGTGTTTGGTTCCAGCGCTCACCCTCGTGGCTTACCGCGCCAACGACTGCTGGAACCATCGCCAGAGCTACATTCGTCAGGAATTGGCCGTTCAACCACAGCATCCTCGCGAAGGACGGTACCCGTGCTCCTACACTAAAAGCTCAAGCCTGAGGATTAACCGATGTGCGGACGACTCTCGCAGTACCGTGGCATTCACGACTTTGTCGCGGTGCTGAGCATTCCCGACGCGCTGATCAACCATGTCGGTGATGAACCGCTGGCCCGCTACAACGCCGCGCCCACCACTCAACTCGCCCTGCTGCACCTTGAGCCTGACGGGTTGCACGCCGATTCGGTGCGCTGGGGATGGCGGCCGCACTGGGCGAAGGACCGGTCGGCGCCAATCAATGCCCGGGTCGAGAAAGTCGCTCATGGCCCGTTCTTCCGGGCGATCTGGCCGCACCGTGCGATTGTGCCGATCGACAACTGGTTCGAATGGGTGGATGCCGGCGACACGACGCGGCAGCCGTGGCTGATTCGTCGACGGGATCGGGCGCCGATCTACTGCGCGGCGATCGGCCAGTTCCCCCACGGTGGCAGCGAGCCGCGCGGCGACGACGGTTTCGTCATCATCACGGCGGACAGCGCTGGCGGCATGCTCGACATTCATGACCGACGGCCAGTGGTGTTGTCTGTGCAACTGGCACATGAATGGCTGGACCCGGCTACGCCTAAAGAGCGTGCCGAGCAGATGGTGCTCATGCAAGGTGAAGTCAGTGAAGTGTTCGAGTGGTACAGAGTCGATAAGGCAGTGGGAAATGTCAGGAACCAGAGTGCAATGTTGATTGATAAGCTGACTTGAATTGGATCCATTTCCGGTTTCTGAATAGCCGAACGGCATAAACGTTACACGGACTGTTTCATCCAAGAAACACTAAAAGGAATGCGGCAAAACGATGCATTAACCGCTTGTCTGACAATTGAATTGTTGTACATACATTTAGTAGTGCTACAGATAGCATGCGCGCCGCATTTCCCCTGGCAGTACCTAATTGACCAAAGAGTCAATAAACAAGGAAATCCCTAAATCCAACGAGCCTGCAGAGAACTAAGTTGCGCGAAGATCTTGTCATTAATCAAGTCGGCGGTCTGGAGTGCGTGTACCTGTCGCTGACAGAACGCTATCAACTTGACTGCTTTATCGGGCAATACATAAAGACCCGAAACCTGCGTTCCATCCCTAATATCAACGACATCCTGCGCTCAACCCTCGCAGCCTACTCCGGCAAGCCGCCAGTCATGGTCAACGAATTGAATGCCTGGATCGACAAGACGTTGGGCTACCGGGCCTCCCACCCGGATTTTCCGTCACTGGACGATATTTGAAGTGAGGCGCTGCTGAGTTCAGCACAAGACTGAACGAACCGAACATTGTTGCACTCTGAAGAAGAGGCCCATCGAGGCCTCTTTTTTTCAGCTCTTATCCGCACAAGGATTGCACCCCAGACTTTGCGAATTGCCCGTTCGATGCCTGAATCAAAGCCGTGGCGAATTTAAGGAGGAATACATGAGCGAACTCGTTCCCTATGCCGTGCATTATTTGCTCGATGGCGTTCGTCAGCACTTTTTCAAACTGGCTGAACAGTTCTCCGATGTTGACGCAATTCGTTCAGCCTCGGCGCATGCCTTTCCGCAATCCGACGGAAAGATCGCCGCCCACGCCTCCCCCGAAACGGCGCGCTTGAGCGCTCAACAACTGGGTATCACGCAGATACGTTGGAATGAGGCGATCTGACGGCCTTACCCGCCCCGCTTGATCGCGAATGACTGTTCAATCAAGCAAAGCACTTCAGACACACCTGCTTCCGTGGCGAGGGCGCTTGCTCGACTGAAGGTCAGCGGTGGGGGATGCGGACCCGTCAGGGCTTCAGCGGACGCTCTTGGTCACGATCTGACAGTTCTTTACCATCGTCGGGGTGCTTCCAGTCCGGTGTCGAACGCCTCTGTCGCTCAAGCTCTTCTTGAGTCGGTTCATCCTCATCTTCATCCAGATCAGGACGTTTTGGTTCATTGGCCATACGCGCCTCGCTTCCTGAAGGAATTCCCTTTAAGCGTAGAACAGTTTCCGAAGCGCGACTCAAAGCCACCAGCGCAGCAAAAAGAAAAACCCCATGCTCAAAAGCATGCTGAGCAAGGTATTGCGGGTGTACAGCACCAATCCCACTGCCACCAGCGAACTGATCAGGTACGGGTTGTCCCACTGCAGATTCAGCTGTTTGTCCGGCATGAACACAATCGGTCCGCAGATCGCGGTCAGCATCCCCGGCACGGCAAAACCGAGGAACTGCCGGGCATTGCTGCTCAAGCGCAGCGGCAGTCGTGGTTCGAGGAATACGTAGCGGTTCAGGAAGACGAGCACGCCCATCCCGATAATTACAGCCCAGACCATCATGTGCGCCCCCCATGGAATTTGTTGCAGATGAAGCCTGCAGTCATGCCCGCCAACCCCGACAGCACCAGCGCCGAGCCCCATTGCCAGTAGCTGAACAACACGGAACAAAACAGCGAAACCGCGACGCAGACCACCGTCGGAACGTTGCGTACCACCGGGGTGATCAGGGCAATGAAGGTCGCAGCGATGGAGAAGTCCAGCCCCAAGTGTTCGAGGCCGGGAATGCTGCTGCCGAGGACGATGCCGGCCAGCGTGAACAGGTTCCAGGCGATGTAAAACGTCAGGCCAACGCCCAGGGCGTACCAGCGATTGAACTGCTGTTTGTCATGCTGGCTGGTCAGTGCGAACAGCTCGTCAGTGAGCAAAAACCCCAGCCCCACGCGCCAGCGACCCGGCAGCGGTGAAATCACCGAACGCATACTCATTCCGTACAGCAAATGCTGGGAGGTCAGTAACAGCGTGGTCAGCAAAATCGAAAAGATCCCGGCACCGCCCTTGAGCATGCCGATGGCGACCAATTGCGCGGCACCGGCAAACACGATGCTCGACAACCCTTGACCTTGCAGCGGCGTGAGATTGGCCTCGATGGCCATGGACCCGGCCAGCAGACCCCAGGGCGCGGTCGCCAGGGACAACGGCATGATCGCTACAGCGCCGCGAAGAAAGGCACTGCGCGGCATGAGTGAGTTCGACATAAAGCTCTACAACCAGGGGAAGACGCCAGACTGTGCCAGCAGTTGCGTTCGATGGCTTGAACAATCTTGCGCACTTGCGGGCAGCACTTGCCGAATAGCTCTGGGCAGCAGCAAGGAACAGAACCCGAGTACCATGGAGCCATTCGCCTAACGCGTCAGGGAGTCGACATGCTTTACCGGATCGCCGCCGATGGGCTGGTGCTGTTTCATTTGCTGTTCATTCTGTTCGTGCTGTTCGGCGGGCTGCTGGTGCTCAAATGGCGACCGCTGATCTGGTGGCACCTGCCCGCTGCTGTGTGGGGCGTGAGTGTGGAAGTCTTCCACCTGATGTGTCCCCTGACTCAATGGGAAAACGTCATGCGCCAGGCCGCTGGGCAAACCGGTTACGGCGGTGGCTTCATCGAACACTACGTGTGGCCGGTCATTTACCCCGCAGGGCTGACACCGGCGATTCAACTGGCGCTGGGCAGCGTGGTGCTGGTGATCAACGTCATGGTCTATCTTCGGCTGATCAGGTTGTGGAAGTTACGCCGGGCAGCCTGAAATACCCGCCGAGAATCGAAAATGCTGTCGATTGAAGACCTGACGTTGCTTCAAGCCATCCGCGAAACCGGCAGCCTGTCGCGGACCTGGGCAAAGCGCCTTCTACCGTGTCCTGCGGTCCAGGGCAGTGACCGCTTCGTTTCAAGTCAGTTGGCGATGACGCTCATGTTCCGCCCACTGGCCTTGGCCACGTACAACGCTTTGTCCGCAGCGGTGACCAGGTCGTCGGGCTGATCCTGCGAGGCCGGGTTGTAGGCGCAAACCCCCACGCTGACCGTCACCATACCCTCAGGGCATTCGCTGTGTACGATGCCGGCCTGCTGCACCCCGCGACGAATTTTTTCGGCGACCAGAAACGCCCCCACATAGTCGGTGCCGGGCAGCACCACCGTGAACTCCTCGCCGCCATAGCGGGCGGCCAGATCGCCGGGGCGTTTGATGTTGTCCTTGATAATCGCGCTGATTTTGCGCAGACAGTCATCACCCGCCACGTGCCCATAACGATCATTGAAGCTCTTGAAGTGATCGACATCGATCATCAGCATGGCGAGGTGGGTCACCGTGCGCCGGGCCCGGCCCATTTCCGCGAGGATGAACAGATCGAACTGACGCCGGTTGGAGAGCCCGGTGAGTGCGTCTTCGAGCGCCAGCAGTTCAAGGCTGCGGTTGACCTCGATGAGCTTTTCCCGGGCATCAAGCAGCACGCTCTGAAAATGATTCTGCTGCTTCATGAAGCGAATGAGGCGATAGCCGAGCCCTCCCAGAAACACCAAAAGCAACAGCACGATGCCAGCGCTGAGGATGGACTCCTCGCGCCAGCCGGCCAGGACGTCTCGCTTGTCCAGGCCGGCAAAGACGATCAGCGGATAACCATCAACCCGCCGAAACCCCACCACTCGCTCCACACCATCAACATATGACTTGACGGTGGCCGTGCCGGAATTGCCCTTGGGCAACAGCTGCATGAACAGCGGCCCCTTGGCGACGCTGGTGCCGACGTCGGCTTCGTTGAATGGCCGGCGAACGACGATGCTGCCATCGTCGGCGATCAGGTTGATCACGCCGTTTTGGCCCATGTCGATGCTGTCGTACAGCGCGAGAAAATGGTCGAGGTAGATCGTTGCCAGCGCCACACCGGCGAAACTGCCATCTGGATGATTGATCCTGCGTGACACGGTCATGATCCATTCGCGGGTCGATCGACTCTTGATCGACGGTCCGATATGAGGTCCCCGGTCAGTATGTTCACGATGGTAGATGAAGTATTCACGGTCGGAATTGTTCGCACCGGGTATATCCGCACCGTTGGAATTGGCGATCCACCCCCCTTTTTCGTCAAATACGAACAAACCATGGAGCTGGGTCAGCTCACTGCGTTGGGCGGCGAGCAACCGTCTGAATCTGGGCAGCTGCGCTGAGGCCACGCCCTCGTTTTCGACGCGGTCCACCAAGGCAAACAGCAGCGTATCGGCCTGTTTGATTGACGACTGCGCTTGCGACGTCAGGGTCTGGGCAAGGTTGGACATTGCCACTTCTTTGTCATGCAAATGGTACTGGCGCGAGTTCCAGGCTTCCCAGATCACAATGGCCGTCAAGGACAGGCACACCGCCACGAGCAGGACAACCGCGTAGCGGACCCTGCGCTGGGACTCGATTTGCTCGGCCCCCCAAGGCGCGACGGGCCGGCTGTGTTCAATTCGGTCGTTGATGGACGGATGTCCCATGACGCTCCCTGACTCGTTATGACATGGCGACTTTTCCCGTTCGCCCTTTTAGCGCCATCCAGTCGTGCCTGACACTCGGACCGCTATACCCCACCAGAAACAAGATAGGCGATTTGCTCGCGTTGTGACGGGTTTGTGTGGGGTGAGGATGCGACCCCACGGGATTTACGTCGGTGTCTGCTTCACTGCTTCAAGCCAGGCGGGGTTCAGTTGTGTCTGTTCGGTGTCGAGGCCCAGCGCTTCCATCCGCGCCTTGTGTTGCTCCACTTCCCGGCTCAATTGCCCATGGTCGCTGGAGTTGCCGTCCAGTTCGTGCATCTGGCTCAAGCCCAGATGGTAGAAACGCAGCAGTTTCATGGCCGTCGGATCACCCGCCTCCACCGCCGCCGTCACTTGATGCATCACATTGGTTATGCTCATCAGGCTGCGCTTGAGCTGCCAGCCGTACACCGCCGGCGCCATCCAGGCCTGAGACCAGAACATGCCGCGCATCAGCGCCACCATCAGCAGCACCGCGACAAACACGCCGCCGACGTTAAATCGCAGATTGTCGCCCCCCGGCTCGCCAAACAACGCCACCGCCGCAGTGGACAGCACCATCGCCAGCGCCAGAAATATCAGCGCAATAATGACCGTGCTGCGCCGCGTCTGCTTTCGAAAGAGTTCGGCGTTCATCGGCTGGATTTCGAACATCGTGACGGGGTTCCTTGCATCAATGGTAAAAGGCTCGGTGAGCGAAAAGACTGCGGGGCATTATCGCCCCTGTGCAGGATTTAGCTATGCTGGGCGCCTCTTCATCTTTTCATCGTCAAACGGGGAACATGGCGATACAGCGCAGTTCGTGCCATCTTCTTTCTTGGATACACACTATTCGGATGCCATTTGCCTGATTGAACGGCATCGTTTTAAGGATCATTGAATGACCCAACGACAAGTAATCAACGCCTCCGTCAGCCCTAAAGGCAGCCTGGAAACCCTTTCTCAACGTGAAGTACAGCAACTGAGCGAAGCCGGATCCGGCAGCACCTACACCTTATTCCGCCAGTGCGCCCTGGCCATCCTCAATACCGGCGCCCATGTTGATAACGCCAAGACCATCCTTGAAGCCTACAAAGATTTCGAAATCCGCATCCACCAGCAGGACCGCGGCGTCCGCCTGGAACTGCTGAATGCCCCCGCTGACGCCTTCGTCGACGGCGAAATGATCGCCAGCACCCGGGAAATGCTGTTCAGCGCCCTGCGTGACATCGTCTACACCGAAAACGAGCTCGACGCCCAGCGCATCGACCTGAGCACCTCCCAGGGCATCAGCGACTACGTCTTCCACCTGCTGCGCAACGCCCGCACCCTGCGCCCCGGTGTCGAGCCGAAGATCGTGGTGTGCTGGGGTGGCCACTCGATCAACACCGAAGAATACAAATACACCAAGAAAGTCGGCCATGAACTGGGCCTGCGCAGCCTCGACATCTGCACCGGTTGCGGCCCCGGCGTGATGAAAGGCCCGATGAAAGGCGCGACCATCGCCCACGCCAAGCAACGCATCCACGGTGGCCGCTACCTCGGTTTGACCGAGCCCGGCATTATCGCCGCCGAAGCGCCGAACCCGATCGTCAACGAACTGGTGATCCTGCCGGACATCGAGAAACGCCTGGAAGCCTTCGTGCGCGTGGGCCACGGCATCATCATTTTCCCGGGCGGCGCCGGCACAGCCGAAGAGTTCCTGTACCTGCTCGGCATCCTCATGCACCCGGACAACGCAGGCCTGCCCTTCCCCGTGGTGCTCACCGGGCCGAAACATGCGGCGCCGTATCTGGAGCAACTCGACGCGTTTGTCGGCGCAACGCTGGGTGACGCCGCGAAACAACACTACGAAATCATCATCGACGACCCGGCCGAAGTCGCGCGCCAGATGACCCAAGGCCTCAAAGCAGTCAAACAGTTCCGCCGCGAGCGCAATGACGCGTTCCATTTCAACTGGCTGCTGAAAATCGACGAAGGCTTCCAGCGCCCGTTCGACCCGACCCACGAAAACATGGCCAACCTCAAACTCAGCCGCGACCTGCCACCCCACGAACTGGCGGCCAACCTGCGCCGCGCGTTCTCCGGCATCGTCGCCGGCAACGTCAAGGACAAGGGCATCCGACTGATCGAAGAACACGGCCCTTACCAGATCCGTGGCGATGCGGCGGTCATGCATCCGCTTGATCAATTGCTCAAGGCCTTCGTTGCGCAGCACCGGATGAAACTGCCGGGTGGCGCGGCTTATATTCCGTGCTATCAGGTGGTTGCATAACAAAGCTTATGTGAGCTGTAACATCGCGAGTCGGCCTTGTGAGAGCAAGGTTGCTCGCGATGAGGCCGGTACATCCAACTGTGCTGTTGCCTGTACGACCGCTATCGCGAGCAGGCTCGCTCCTACAGGTTGAACGGGTAAATCCGGGGAATCTGTTCGGCCCGAAGGCCGCCAAGATCAGCCGCCCTGATTGCCACACGCCGCAAACTTGCTGTAATCCAATACCTTCTGCGTACCGCTCGAATCCAGATACGTCACCCGCGCATTCACAATCCCGCAATTTGCCCCGCCGTCTTCTACAGTGGAAATCACCGTCTTGATATCCCCATTTAAACGGCCGGAGGTATCTTCCATGTGTCGTAAAACCGGGACTATTAAGGCGTAAGGTGTCACACAGGGCAGCCGATACCCGCCCCTGAAAAAAACCGACTTGTATGCCCCTGTATCAAAGTCATCTCCAGATACAGTGAGATACAAAGGCCGGCAGGCAGGTGCGGCGTGGCTCCCTAGAATGCGCGACGTGCGAATAACAAGAGGTTTGAGCAATGGAACACGTGAACCACATCCTGATCGTCGATGACGATCGCGAGATCCGTGAACTGGTCGGTAATTACCTGAAAAAGAACGGCCTGCGCACCACCGTGGTTGCCGATGGCCGGCAGATGCGCAGCTTTCTTGAAACCAACACCGTAGACCTGATCGTGCTCGACATCATGATGCCCGGCGATGACGGCCTGCTGCTGTGCCGCGAGCTGCGCTCAGGCAAACACAAGGCCACGCCGATCCTGATGCTCACCGCCCGCAACGACGAAACCGACCGCATCCTCGGCCTGGAAATGGGCGCGGACGATTACCTGACCAAACCGTTCTCCGCCCGCGAACTGCTGGCGCGGATCAACGCCGTACTGCGCCGCACCCGGATGCTGCCGCCCAACCTGCTCATCACCGAAAGCGGCCGGTTGCTGGGCTTCGGCCGCTGGCGCCTGGACACCACCGCCCGCCACTTGCTGGACGAAGACGACACGATGGTTGCACTCAGTGGCGCCGAGTACCGCTTGCTCCGGGTATTCCTCGATCACCCGCAGCGCGTGCTCAGTCGCGACCAGTTGCTCAACCTCACCCAGGGCCGCGACGCCGACCTGTTCGACCGCTCCATCGACTTGCTGGTGAGCCGCCTGCGCCAACGGCTGATGGATGACTCCCGGGAGTCGACCTACATCAAAACCGTGCGCAGCGAAGGCTACGTGTTCTCCTATCCCGTGGAATTGCTCGGCGCCGAA
Organism: Pseudomonas sp. GW823-FHT02C02; assembly: GCF_058797635.1. NCBI lineage: Bacteria > Pseudomonadati > Pseudomonadota > Gammaproteobacteria > Pseudomonadales > Pseudomonadaceae > Pseudomonas > Pseudomonas sp. GW823-FHT02C02. The sequence goes on from NZ_JBXAJV010000023.1 coordinate 23,151, forward strand.
TCATGAAACGCTACCTGCATTGGCCACGGACGCTGTCGGTGCGCAATATGCCTTGGCGTTTACTCGCATCCAAGGTGCACAACAGCATTTCCAGGCACACCTGAAACTCGCCGACGGCAGCCCGCTGACCATCGACGTCCGGCCATCGGTGATGCCGTTGTCCTCGTGGCTGCCGATGGTGCTGCTGGTGCTGCTGGTGCAACTGACCCTCTTATTGATCTGCACCTGGCTGGCGGTCAGGGTCGCCATCCGCCCCCTCACCCGCCTCGCCCAGGCAGTGGACACCCTGGATCCGAACACCCACGCGGTGCATCTGGACGAAAAAGGCCCGACCGAAGTCGCCCATGCCGCCAAGGCGTTCAACGCCATGCGAAGGCGGCGGCCTGTGCGCCGAGCTCACCCTCGCGGCACAACCCTTGTCGCAGCTTGGGGCAAGGGTTTTGTATCCGTCTGTATAAGAACCCCGAACGGATACGTATAAGCCGATTTCAGCGCGTTCAAGCACACATCACCGATACACCCGGGCGTTTAACTGTGTTCACCGGATAGCAGCAGCTACCGACCCACACACATTCAAGCGCACGGAGAATCACCCATGTTCAACTTCTCGAAAGTCTCGTCCCTGGTACTCGGTCTGGCATTAGTTGGCGGCCTCGGCCTGTCGAACCTGGCGTCGGCCAATACCGTCAGCGCTGCGTCCCACAGCCAGATCCAGCAACTGTTGGTGGAAGGTGGCTCGGACCGGTTGCAACAGAATCGCGTCGCAGAATATGGCTCTGAAAACCTGCAAAACAACCGTGTTGCTGAAGGTGGCTCCGATCGCCTGATCGAGAACCGCGTTGCCGAAGGCGGCGCTGATCGCCTGCAAGAGCTTCGTGAGCGTGTGGCTGAAGGTGGCGCGGATCGCCTGCAAGAACTGCGCGAACGTGTCGCGTCGATCAGCCCGAAGAATGCCGTACAAGGGGGGGTTGTCGTCGCGGAGAATCGCCCTGAGTTCGGCTCCAAATATCAGCGTTACTGATCAAACTCTGCAAACCGCCAGAGATCAAATGTGGAAGCGAGCCGGCCCCAGGCGGCGTGGTGGTGATGGCGCGCTGGCAACAGGCGCTGGATGAAATGAGACGCGACGGACGTCTCGAACGACTCAGGCAGCGTTGGCCCAGCGACACCACCCCCCGCTGACAGTGGATCAACGCGCTCGATATCAACTATGCGCAAGGGTGTTTTCTCATCGCGACGCTCCAGCACTACAGTGGCCACATCTTCTCCCCACTCTACTGGAGCAACATCATGAAAAGCATCATTGGTCTTGGTTTCGCCCTGTCGGTTCTTGGCGCTACATCCGCCATCGCCGCCCCACATGCCACCTCGCAAGTCGTTGCGGCAGCCAAAGTCAGCCAACCGGCAACATTGAACGTGAACACTGTCGGCGTTGATCACAAAGACAGTCAGGCCAGCAAACTCTACGTCGCGGAAAACCGCCCTGAGTTTGGTTCGAAGTATCAGCGCTATTGATTAACGGCTTTGGGCCGTTTGAAACAGGAAACCCCGGGTAGATCCGATCTACCCGGGGTTTCTCGTATCCGGGCAGACGTGTAACCGAATCACAGTAGATCGTAGGCTCCAGCGGCGCAGGCGCTGCCAAAGTCTACGATCATGTTCGCGCTTCAGGCCGCCAGCTGGCCGCTGGCAATCGCCGCCGACGCGGCCAGCATCGCCCGCAACAACACCGCACACCCTGCCGCCAGATCATCCGGCGCGGCATTTTCGATTTCGTTGTGGCTGATGCCGCCTTCGCACGGCACGAAGATCATCCCGGCCGGGCCGAGTTCAGCGAGGAAGATCGCGTCGTGCCCTGCTCCGCTGACGATGTCCATGTGCGACAGCCCCAGACCCTGCGCAGCCCCGCGTACTGCTTCGACGCAACCCTTGTCGAAGTAGAGCGGCGGGAAGTCGGCGGTGGGTGTCAGTTCGAAGGTCAGGCCGTGCTCCTCGCAGGTGGTTTCGATGACTTCACGGACTTCGGCGATCATCGAGTCCAGGCGCGCCGGTTCCAGATGACGGAAATCCAGGGTCATGCGCACTTCGCCGGGGATGACATTGCGTGAGCCGGGATAGGCTTGCAGGCATCCGACGGTGCCGCAGGCGTGAGGTTGATGGCCGAGAGCGGCGCGGTTCACTGCGCCGACAATCACGGCAGCGCCGACCAAGGCGTCCTTGCGCAGGTGCATTGGCGTCGGGCCGGCGTGGGCTTCGACGCCGCGCAGTTTCAGGTCGAACCATTTCTGGCCGAGGGCGCCCATGACGATGCCGATGGTTTTGTGTTCGTCTTCGAGGATCGGGCCTTGCTCGATGTGCGCCTCGAAATAGGCACCGACGGCGTGGCCGCTGACCGTGCGTGGGCCGGCGTAACCAATGGCATTCAACGCTTCGCCAACGGTGACGCCATCGGCATCGACCTTGGCCAGGGTTTCTTCGAGGGTGAATTTTTCCGCGAACACGCCGGAGCCCATCATGCACGGGGCGAAGCGCGAGCCTTCTTCGTTGGTCCAGACCACCACTTCCAGCGGCGCCTCGGTTTCAACGCCGAGGTCGTTGAGGGTACGCAGCACCTCGACGCCGGCCAGCACACCGAAGCAGCCATCGAACTTGCCGCCCGTGGGTTGAGTGTCGATGTGGCTGCCGGTCATCACCGGGGGCAGGTTCGGGTTGCGGCCGGGGCGGCGGGCGAAGATGTTGCCGACGGCGTCGACGCTGACGGTGCAACCGGCCTCCTCGCACCAGTTGACGAAAATGTCCCGGGCCTGGCGGTCGAGGTCGGTCAGGGCGAGGCGACAGACGCCACCCTTGACCGTGGCGCCGAGTTTGGCCAGGTCCATGAGCGACTGCCACAAGCGGTCGCGGTTGATGTGCTGATGGGTGGACTGCAGAACGTCTACAGCAGCGTTCATGGTGATCTCCTCAGGCAGTTCTTATGAATATTTTTTTGGTGTTTTTGAGGCCGTCTTCGCGAGCAAGCTTCGCTCCTGCAAGGAATACGCGAACCTGTAGGAGCGAGGCTTGCCCGCGAAGAGGCCAGTGCTCACGCCGCAGATTTCGCGATTGACGCGCTAGGCCGCATCGAGCACAACCCGTAATAAATCAGCCCCCCCAGCGCCGAGCCGGTAAACCAGCCATAACTGTAAAACCAGCTGAACGCATCGCTGCCCAGGGACAGCAGCGTCAACGCCACCGGCACGCCAAACGCGATAAACCCGAACCAGTTCCACGCCGGGTACACGTCATCGCGATACAGACCGGCCAAGTCCAGTTGCTGTTTCTTGATCAGAAAATAGTCCACCACCATGATCCCGGCGATCGGGCCCAACAGGCTCGAATAGCCCAGTAACCAGTTGGAGTACACCGTCTCCAGGCTCAGGTCCGAAACGATCAATCCAAGCTTCTTCAACAGCTCATGGGCCATCAGCGCCAGGCCGACCAGGCCAGTGAGGATCACCGCCTTCGTGCGGTTGATGAGCTTGGGCGCGACGTTCTGGAAATCGTTGGTCGGCGACACGATGTTGGCCGCCGTGTTGGTGGACAACGTGGCAATGATGATCAGCGCCATGGCTACCGCGACCCAGACCGGGCTCTGAATGTGACCGATCAGGGTGACCGGATCGGAGACGCTGACGCCCACCAGTTTGACCGAGGCCGCCGTCATTACCACGCCCAGCGAGGCGAACAGGAACATGGTCAGGGGCAGTCCGATGATTTGCCCGACGATCTGGTCCTTCTGGCTTTTCGCATAACGACTGAAGTCCGGAATGTTCAGGGACAACGTGGCCCAGAACCCGACCATCGCGGTCAGCCCGGCGGCAAAGTAACTGACCACGCTGGCGCCTTCCGGGCGCTTGGGCGGGATCGCCATAAGTTCGGTCATCGACACGTTCGGCATGGCCCACACCAGCAGGCCTGCACCCACCAGCACCAACAGCGGTGCGGAGAGGGTTTCCAGCCATTTGATCGAGTCCGCACCGCGAATCACCACCCACAGGTTCAAGGCCCAGAACACCATGAAGCCAATCACCTCGCCGGTGCCGCCGAGGGCTTTCCAGCCATCGAACACCGAGCCGAGAAACAGGTGAATGGCCAGTCCGCCAAACATGGTCTGAATGCCGAACCAGCCGCACGCCACCAGCGCCCGAATCAGGCAAGGAACGTTGGAGCCGAGGATGCCGAAGGACGAACGCAGCAGCACCGGAAATGGAATGCCGTACTTGGTACCGGGGAAGGCGTTCAGGGTCAGCGGGATCAATACGATGATATTGGCGAACAGAATCGCCAGCAGTGCTTCGCCGACGCTCAGACCGAAATAAGCGGTGAGTACGCCGCCGAGGGTGTAGGTCGGCACGCAAATCGCCATGCCAACCCACAGGGCGGTAATGTGCCATTTGTTCCAGGTTCGTTCACGCACCTTGGTCGGCGCCATGTCGTGGTTGTAACGGGGACTGTCGAGGACGTCGCTGCCGGCTTCGAGCTCAAACAAGCCGTCGCGCTCGGTCACTTGCGATCTGATCTGTTGCATGGCCGCTCCACTGTTCTTTGAATTATTTTTTGCTCATCAGGGGCTGTTGGCATCAATAAGCGTGCCGGGCACCCCGTTTGCGCATCGGGCAGTTCCACAAAAAATTCGCAACCAACTGATGTTTATCAGTTTTTATATACCGTTCAAATAGTCCCTCGGTTACTTGCCTGTTCACTCAGGCCGAATGCCGGGCAAGTTGTCCGAACCGTCAGGGCTCAATCTGGTGCATGGGTCTTTTTTTTTCAAAGTTGCGCATCAACCATAGACCATCCTCAAGCAGCTGATTTCACATAAGAAATCTCGTTCATTTTGAGAACCTGTCAAGTGCGTCAAAATGGTTCAGGACCACACCATTTTGGTGATTTCACAATTTAATTGTTATTTATCAATATGTTAAAACAGATATAAGCTTATAAAAAATATTCTTGCTCATTCCATAAACTCAGACTAGTTTCTATTCCTGACAGCGTTGACAGGAATACACCTGTTTGCGCCGGCTTCATATAAAACATTTAGAACCGACATAAGTCGGTCATTGCCTGCGAGGAACTCGGAATGTCTCTGTTGATCCGTGGCGCCACCGTTATTACCCATGATGAAAGTTATCGCGCCGACGTCTATTGCGCCGACGGCGTGATAAAAGCCATCGGCGACAATCTTGATGTTCCGGCCGGCGCCGAAGTGCTCGACGGCAGCGGCCAATACCTGATGCCCGGCGGCATCGACCCGCACACGCACATGCAACTGCCCTTCATGGGCACCGTGGCCAGCGAAGACTTTTTCAGTGGCACTGCGGCAGGCCTTGCCGGTGGCACCACGTCGATTATCGACTTCGTGATTCCCAACCCACAGCAATCCTTGATGGAGGCGTTTCATCAGTGGCGCGGCTGGGCCGAGAAGTCGGCGTCGGATTACGGTTTCCATGTCGCCATTACCTGGTGGAGCGAACAGGTGCGCGAGGAAATGGCGGAGCTGGTCAGCCAGCATGGGGTCAACAGCTTCAAGCATTTCATGGCGTACAAGAACGCGATCATGGCCGCCGACGACACCCTGGTAGCGAGTTTCGAGCGCTGCCTGGAGTTGGGCGCGGTTCCGAGCGTGCACGCGGAAAACGGTGAGCTGGTCTATCACCTGCAACGCAAGTTGATGGCCCAAGGCATCACCGGTCCCGAAGCGCATCCATTGTCGCGACCTTCTCAAGTGGAAGGCGAAGCCGCGAGCAGGGCGATCCGCATTGCTGAAACCCTGGGCACGCCGCTGTACCTGGTGCATGTCTCGACCAAGGAAGCGCTGGACGAAATCACCTACGCCCGCAGCAAGGGCCAGCAGGTCTACGGCGAAGTGTTGGCCGGGCATCTGCTGCTGGACGACAGCGTCTACCAACACCCGGACTGGCAGACCGCCGCCGGTTACGTGATGAGCCCGCCCTTCCGTCCTCGCGGCCACCAGGAAGCGCTTTGGCACGGTTTGCAATCAGGCAACCTGCACACCACCGCCACCGACCACTGCTGCTTCTGTGCCGAACAAAAAGCCGCCGGGCGAGATGACTTCAGCAAAATCCCCAATGGCACTGCCGGTATCGAAGACCGCATGGCTGTGCTCTGGGATGAGGGGGTCAACACCGGCCGTTTGTCGATGCAGCACTTCGTGGCGCTGACCTCCACCAACACCGCGAAGATCTTCAACCTCTACCCGCGTAAAGGTGCGATCCGCGTGGGCGCTGATGCGGACCTGGTGCTGTGGGATCCGGAGGGCACGCGGACCATTTCGGCGAAGACTCACCACCAGCAGGTCGACTTCAACATCTTCGAAGGCAAGACCGTGCGCGGTGTGCCGAGCCATACCGTGAGCCAGGGCCGGGTGGTGTGGGCCGATGGTGATCTGCGCGCTGAGCGTGGTGCCGGGCGGTATGTCGAACGGCCGGCGTATCCGGCGGTGTTTGACTTGCTGAGCAAGCGGGCTGAGCAGAATAAGCCGACTGCCGTGAAACGCTGAAAATCGAGGCCTTCGGCCTTCGCGGGCAAGCCTCGCTCCTACAGTGGCACGCAATCCAAAAAACAGGAGCGAGGCTAGCCCGCGAAGAGGCCGGCCGCGACAACACAAAACCAATGCCCATCAGAGGCAGTACCTCAATAACCGTGAGGCCAACACCGTGATCAAGTCCCTGAACCACCTCCCGCATCCCTATGAGAATGCGGCCGCCCTCGCCGGCCACTTCACCGACCTGGCACCGCCACTCAACGACCGTCAGGCGCATCTGGAAGCTTCGCGCTGCCTGTATTGCTACGACGCGCCGTGCGTGAATGCCTGCCCGAGCGAGATCGATATCCCGTCATTCATCCGCAATATCCATCAGGACAACGTCCAGGGCGCCGCGCAGAAAATCCTCTCCGCGAACATCCTCGGCGGCAGCTGCGCACGGGTGTGCCCGACGGAAATCCTCTGCCAGCAAGCCTGCGTGCGCAACAACGACCACGAGTGCGCACCGGTATTGATCGGCCTGTTGCAACGTTACGCCGTCGACAACGCGCACTTCAGCGAACACCCCTTCCAGCGCGCCGCCACCACCGGCAAACGCATCGCTGTGGTCGGTGCCGGCCCGGCCGGGTTGTCCTGCGCTCACCGCAGTGCGATGCATGGCCACGACGTGGTGATTTTCGAAGCACGGGAAAAGGCTGGCGGCCTCAACGAATACGGGATCGCCAAGTACAAACTGGTGGATGACTATGCGCAGAAGGAGCTTGAGTTCCTGCTGCAGATTGGCGGCATCGAAATCCGTCACGGCCAGAAACTCGGCGAAAACCTGACCCTCAGCGAACTGCATCAGCAATTCGACGCGGTGTTCCTTGGCCTCGGCCTGGCCGCCAGCAAGCAACTCGGTTTGCCTCACGAAGACGCCCCCGGCCTGCTCGCTGCCACCGATTACATCCGCGAACTGCGTCAGGCCGATGACCTGAGCCAATTGCCGCTGGCTGATCATTGCATCGTCCTCGGCGCCGGCAATACAGCCATCGACATGGCCGTGCAAATGGCCCGCCTCGGCGCTCACGACGTGAATCTGGTGTACCGCCGTGGTGTCGAGGAAATGGGCGCCACCGGTCACGAACAGGACATCGCCAAGGCCAATCAGGTGCGCTTATTGACGTGGGCGCAACCCGAAGAAGTGCTGCTCGATGACCAAGGCAACGTGCGCGGCATGCGCTTCGCCCGCACGCACCTGGTGGACGGTCGTCTGCAAACCACCGGCGAAACCTTCGAGCTGGCCGCCGACGCGATCTTCAAAGCCATCGGTCAGGCCTTCGATGCCAGCGCCCTCGCCGATCCGCTGGCACGCGAACTCAGACGCCAGGGTGATCGAATCCAGGTCGATGAACAGCTGCGTACCAGCATTCCCGGCGTGTATGCCGGTGGCGACTGCACCAGCCTCGATCAGGACCTCACCGTGCAAGCCGTGCAGCATGGCAAACGGGCGGCCGAGGCCATCAACGCTCAACTGATGCTCAACGTGGAGGCTGCGTAAATGGCCGATCTTTCGATTGTCTTCGCCGGCATCAAATCGCCGAATCCGTTCTGGCTGGCCTCCGCGCCGCCGACCGACAAGGCCTACAACGTGGTTCGTGCCTTCGAGGCTGGCTGGGGCGGCGTGGTCTGGAAAACCCTGGGTGAAGACCCGGCAGCGGTGAACGTGTCGTCGCGTTACTCCGCGCTCTTCGGTGCCAACCGTGAAGTGGTGGGCTTCAACAATATCGAGCTGATCACCGACCGCTCGCTGGAGATCAACCTGCGGGAAATCACCCAGGTCAAAAAGGACTGGCCGGACCGCGCGCTGATCGTGTCGCTGATGGTGCCCTGCGTCGAAGAGTCGTGGAAGTTCATCCTGCCGCTGGTGGAAGCCACCGGCGCCGACGGCATCGAATTGAACTTCGGTTGTCCCCACGGCATGCCGGAACGCGGCATGGGCGCGGCGGTCGGCCAGGTGCCGGAGTACGTCGAGCAGGTCACCCGTTGGTGCAAGACCTATTGCTCGCTGCCGGTGATCGTCAAGCTCACGCCGAACATCACCGACATCCGCGTCGCCGCCCGTGCAGCCCATCGCGGCGGGGCCGATGCGGTGTCGCTGATCAACACCATCAACTCGATCACCAGCGTCAATCTGGAGCGCATGGTCGCCAATCCCGCCGTGGGCAGCCAAAGCACCCACGGTGGTTATTGCGGTTCGGCAGTGAAGCCGATTGCGCTGAACATGGTCGCCGAAATCGCTCGTGATCCGCAGACTCAGGGTTTGCCGATCTCCGGCATTGGCGGCATTGGCAGCTGGCGTGATGCCGCGGAATTCATCGCCCTGGGCAGCGGCTCGGTCCAGGTGTGCACCGCGGCGATGCTGCATGGCTTCCGGATTGTCGAGGAGATGAAGGACGGTCTGTCACGCTGGATGGACAGTCAGGGTTACGCCAGCATCCCGGAGTTTTCCGGTCGCGCAGTGGGCAATACCACGGACTGGAAGTACCTGGACATCAACTATCAAGTGATTGCGAAGATTGATCAGGACGCGTGCATTGGCTGCGGACGCTGCCACATTGCTTGCGAAGATACCTCGCACCAGGCGGTAGCCAGTTTGAAGCAAGCGGACGGAACGCATAAGTATGAAGTGATTGATGATGAGTGCGTCGGCTGCAACCTGTGCCAGATCACCTGCCCGGTGGAGGATTGCATCGAGATGGTGCCGATGGAGAACGGCAAGCCGTTTCTGGATTGGAATCATGACCCACGAAATCCCTACCATGTTGCCGTTTGAGATCTGCGTCGCCTGAGCCTTCGCCTGCGTCTTCGCGGGCAAGCCTCGCTCCTACAGGTTTTGTGTCGATCCACGATTAATTAATCGACGCTGGCCCTGTAGGCGCGAGGCTTGCCCGCGAAGAGGCTGTCAGCTGCACCGCAAACCTCAAGGCTCCAACCCGATCCCGCGCAAAATCACACTCGTCACCGTCTGCACCGCCCGTTCGAACTGCATGTCCGACAGCGGCTGATGGTCGTTGAGGATATTCACCTGATGATCAAAGTCCGCGTAATGCTGGGTCGACGCCCAGATCATGTACAGCAGGCTTGAAGGCTCCACCGGCAGGATGCGTTTGTCGTCCACCCACTGGCGGATTTTCGCTTCTTTCATCTTGGCCCAGTCGTACAGGCTCGCGTCCAGCGCCACGCCCAGGGTGGGGGCGCCGTGGATGATTTCATTGGCCCAGACTTTTGACCCATAAGGCCGGCTGCGCGAGTGGTTCATCTTGGCGCGGATGTAGCTGCTGAGCACTACGCGCGGATCATCGAACATCTCGAAGCACAGCGCGTCCTGCTTCCACACTTCCAGCAAACCCAACAGCACGGCGCTGTACAGCTCGCTTTTGGTGCTGAAGTAGTAATGCAGGTTGGAGCGCGGCAGTTGCACTTCGGCGGCAATGTCGGCCATGGCGGTGCCGCCGAAGCCTTTTTCGGCGAAGACCTTTTCGGCCCCCAGCAAAATCTTCTCGACGTTACTGCGACGAATCTCGATCTTGTGATTGCCCATGAGGGCTCCCTGACAACAGCGTTGGCCAAGACTAGCATCCGCTCTAGCTCGCGGCGACAAGGGAAAAACGAAACTTCACTCGCAGGTAAACCGGCGCTCCTTTCGACCGGCCTCCGAGGCAGCAGCGGTGTCTCCTCGGCTCCTTGCCCCCGACAATCGTGAGCCGAACCGGATCCCACAGGGATTCGAGCACACCGGCGCAAGTCATCGTATAACTTCTGATTGACAATCCCTGAAAGCCCCGCAAATAATCGCCCCAATGTTGTACGACGACGTATGACAAAAAATAAAAACAACAAGAAACAAGGGAGCGTCACTGTGAGCAAACTCGTCCGCAATTCCTTCGCCAGCACCCCTCGCCCGACCTTTGTATGCCGCACCACCCTGAGCCTGATCGGTTGCAGCGGCCTGGCCTTCGCCTTGCCGATGACCAGCTATGCAGAAGGTTTCGTTGATGACGCCAAAGCCACGTTGAACCTGCGTAACGCCTACATCAATCGCAATTACACCAACCCGGCCTATCCCCAGGGCAAGGCTGAGGAATGGACGCAAAACTTCATCCTCGACGCCAGGTCCGGATTCACCCCGGGCCCGGTCGGTTTCGGTGTGGATGTGCTGGGCTTGTACTCGCAAAAACTCGACGGCGGCAAAGGCACAGGCGGCACCCAGCTGCTGCCGATCCACGACGACGGCCGCCCGGCCGACAATTTCGGCCGCATGGGCGTGGCCCTCAAAGGCAAAATCTCCAAAACCGAAGTGAAGGTCGGGGAATGGATGCCGGTGCTGCCGATCCTGCGCTCCGACGACGGCCGCTCGCTGCCGCAAACCTTCCGTGGCGGCCAGGTGACGTCCACCGAGATCAGCGGCCTGACGCTCTACGGCGGCCAGTTCCGCCAGAACAGCCCGCGCAACGATGCGAGCATGGAAGACATGTCCATGAACACCAAGGCCGCGTTCACCTCGGACCGCTTCAACTTCGGCGGCGGCGAATACGCGTTCAACGACAAGCGCACCCAGGTCGGCGTCTGGTACTCGGAACTCAGCGACATTTACCAGCAGCAATATTTCAACCTGAGCCACAGCCAGCCCATCGGCGACTGGACCCTGGGCGCCAACCTCGGTTACTTCATCGGCAAGGAAGACGGCAGCGCTTTCGCTGGCGACCTCGACAACAAAACCGCATTCGCCATGCTCTCGGCCAAATATGGCGGCAACACCTTCTACGTCGGCCTGCAAAAACTCAGCGGCGACGATGTCTGGATGCGGGTCAACGGCACCAGCGGCGGCACCCTGGCCAACGACAGCTACAACTCCAGCTACGACAACGCCAAGGAAAAATCCTGGCAGTTGCGTCACGACTATAACTTCGTCGCCCTCGGCGTCCCTGGCCTGACGATGATGAACCGCTACATCAGCGGCGATAACGTGCACACCGGGACGATCACCGATGGCAAGGAGTGGGGCCGCGAGTCGGAACTGGCCTACACCGTGCAAAGCGGCCCGCTGAAGAACCTCAACGTCAAATGGCGCAACGCGACCATCCGCAAGAGCTTCAGCACCAACGAATTCGATGAAAACCGCATTTTCATCAGCTACCCGATTTCGTTGCTGTAAGGCAGACATCCCTTGCGGGCTCACATCAATCCTGTGGTCAGAAGATCCTCTTATCACAGGGATGTGTGAAATGACCCTCCGTCATTTTCAACCAAAGTCGCGTTGACAAGACTCGGAAAGCCTTACGATACTTCAACAAAGTCATACGACAACCTACAACAATAATAGCGCCCCAAGGGACTCCCATGACCACCACTTCCACAGCCCCTTTCAATCGCCTGTTGCTGACCGGTGCCGCCGGTGGCCTCGGTAAAGTGCTACGCGAAAGCCTGCGCCCTTATGCCAATGTCATTCGCCTGTCGGACATCGCCGACATGTCCCCCGCCACCGATGACCGCGAAGAAGTCGTCAAATGCGACCTGGCGGACAAGCAGGCCGTCCACCAGCTGGTCGAAGGGGTGGACGCGATCCTGCACTTTGGCGGCGTCTCGACGGAGCACTCGTTTGAAGAGATCCTCGGTGCCAACATCTGTGGCGTCTTCCACATCTACGAAGCCGCACGCCGCCATGGCGTGAAACGGGTGATTTTCGCCAGTTCCAACCACGTCATCGGTTTCTACAAGCAGGGCGAAATCATCGACGCCCACTGCCCTCGCCGCCCGGACAGCTATTACGGCTTGTCCAAGTCCTACGGCGAAGACATGGCCAGTTTCTATTTCGATCGCTACGGCATCGAGACCGTCAGCATCCGCATCGGCTCCTCGTTCCCGGAACCGCAGAACCGCCGAATGATGAGCACCTGGCTGAGTTTCGGCGACCTGACCCACTTGCTCGAACGCGCGCTGTACGCGCCGAACGTCGGGCACACCGTGGTGTACGGCATGTCCGACAACAAGAACGTCTGGTGGGACAACCGTTTCGCGACCGCCTTGGGCTATGCACCGCAGGACAGCTCTGAAGTGTTCCGCGAAAAAGTCGAAGCGCAGCCGATGCCTGCGGCGGACGACCCGGGCATGGTTTACCAGGGCGGCGCGTTTGTGGCGTCCGGCCCGTTCGGTGACTGAAGCCGCTGACTTCACTTGATCCCCACAACAAAAATCCAAGGGAATGAGTTGCCATGCAAGCCGAATTGATTGTTGATGCCCGTAACGCGGTAGGAGAAAGCCCGGTCTGGGTCCCTGAGGAAAACGCCCTGTACTGGGTGGATATTCCTGCCGGTGGATTGCAGCGCTGGAGCGCCGACAGCGGTCATGTCAATGCCTGGAAAGCCCCGCAAATGCTCGCCTGCATCGCCCGTCACCGCAATGGCGGTTGGGTGGCCGGGATGGAAAGCGGCTTCTTCCATTTGCAGCCGCACAACGACGGCAGCCTCGACAGCGAACTGCTGGCCCACGTCGATCACGCCCGCGTCGACATGCGCCTGAACGACGGTCGCTGTGATCGTCAGGGCCGTTTCTGGGCCGGCAGCATGGTGCTGAACATGGGCGCCAACGCCGCCGATGGCACGTTGTATCGCTACAGCGCCGGGCAACGCGGACCGCTCGAAGCGCAACTCGGCGGGTTCATTGTGCCCAACGGCCTGGGCTTCAGCCCGGACGGCCGGACGATGTACCTGTCTGATTCCCATCCCCTGGTCCAGCAGATCTGGGCCTTCGATTACGACATCGACAGCGGCACGCCATCCAATCGGCGGTTGTTCGTCGACATGAATCAGTTCCCCGGACGCCCCGACGGCGCTGCGGTCGATGCCGAAGGCGGCTACTGGATCTGCGCTAACGACGCCGGGCTGATTCACCGCTTCACCCCGGACGGTCGACTGGACCGCTCCCTCGCCGTACCCGTGAAAAAAACCACCATGTGCGCCTTCGGTGGCAGTCGACTGGACACGCTGTTCGTGACCTCGATCCGCCCCGGTGACGACGATGACCCGCACTCACTGGCCGGCGGCGTGTTTGCGCTCAATCCCGGCGTCAAAGGTTTACCGGAACCGCTGTTCAACGATCTGCTTTAACCGCTTCTGCTACACCCTTGCGCCTTGAATACAAAAAAAATAACAAACTGGAGACACCCCCATGGACTTCAAACGCACCTTGCTCGCCGCTGCACTCCCTTTGGCCTTCACCCTCAGCAGTGCCGCTCAGGCGCTGGAAATCAAGTTCGCCGACATCCACCCCACTGGTTATCCGACCGTGGTGGCCGAGGAGCAACTGGGTAAAACTCTGGTGGCCGACAGCAACGGCGCCCTGACCTTCAAGATGTTCGCCGGCGGTGTGCTCGGCTCGGAAAAAGAAGTGGTTGAACAAGCCCAGGTCGGCGCCATTCAGATGGCGCGGGTCAGCCTCGGTATCGTCGGGCCGGTGGTGCCGGACGTGAATGTGTTCAACATGCCGTTCGTGTTCCGCGACCAGGCGCACATGCGCAAGGTCATTGACGGTGAAGTCGGCGACGAGATCCTGGCCAAAATCACCGATTCCGAGTTTGGCCTGGTTGCCCTGGCGTGGATGGATGGCGGTACTCGCAACATCTACACCAAAAAACCGGTCAACAACCCCGAAGATCTCAAAGGCATGAAGATCCGCGTAATGGGCAACCCCATGTTCATCGAAACCATCAACGCCATGGGCGGTAACGGGATCGCGATGGACACTGGCGAAATCTTCAGTGCCTTGCAGACCGGTGTGATCGATGGCGCAGAAAACAACCCGCCAACGCTGCTTGAGCACAACCACTATCAAAACGCCAAGTTCTACAGCCTGACCGGCCACCTGATCCTGCCCGAGCCTATCGTGATGTCGAAAATCACCTGGGAAAAACTCACCCCCGAGCAGCAGACGCTGGTGAAGAAAGCCGCCAAAGCCGCACAGGCGCAAGAACGCATCTTGTGGGACGCGAAGACGGCCAGCAGTGAAGAAAAACTCAAGGCCGCCGGGGTCAAGTTCATCACCGTCGACAAGAAACCTTTCTATGAGGCAACCGCCTCGATCCGCGAAAAATACGGCGCACCCTATGCCGACCTGATCAAGCGCATCGAAGCCGTTCAGTAACCCTCCTTGACCTCATGAAAGGCCCGGCGCCATTGACGTGGGTATAAGTCAGTGCGCGCCCGGTTACGGTGAAACCCGATGAAGAATCTACTGCTACGCATCAACGACAAAATTTACATGACCTGCATCTGGGTAGCCGGTCTGTCGGTCCTGACCATTTCCCTGATCATTCCCTGGGGCGTCTTTGCCCGTTACGTCCTCGGCACCGGCTCAAGCTGGCCGGAGCCCACCGCCATCTTGCTGATGATGGTCTTCACCTTCATCGGCGCCGCTGCCAGCTACCGCGCCGGCGCGCACATGGCCGTGGCCATGCTCACCGACCGCATGCCCCCCGGAGTGCGCAATGCGATGGCGATTGTCTCGCAACTGCTGATGGCGACTATTTGCCTGTTCATGACTATCTGGGGCACCAAGCTCTGCCTGTCGACCTGGAACCAGTTCATGAGCGCCATGCCGACGCTGCGCGTGGGCATCACCTACATGCCGATCCCGATTGGCGGGTTGCTGACGCTGATCTTTGTCCTGGAAAAACTCTTGCTCGGTGACCAGAGCAACCGTCGGGTCGTGCGTTTCGACCTGGTTGAAGAAAGCGAAGGGGCTGCCTGAATGGACGCGTTGATTCTGTTGGGCAGTTTTATTGCACTGATCCTGATCGGCATGCCGGTCGCTTACGCACTGGGGCTTTCTGCCCTGATCGGTGCGTGGTGGATCGACATCCCGTTCCAGGCGCTGATGATTCAGGTCGCCGGCGGCGTGAACAAATTCTCGTTGCTGGCGATTCCGTTCTTCGTACTGGCCGGCGCGATCATGGCTGAGGGCGGCATGTCCCGCAGGCTGGTGGCCTTTGCCGGTGTGCTGGTCGGGTTTGTCCGTGGCGGCTTGTCGCTGGTCAACATCATGGCGTCGACCTTCTTCGGCGCAATCTCCGGCTCTTCGGTGGCGGACACCGCCTCGGTCGGCTCGGTGCTGATTCCTGAGATGGAACGCCGCGGCTACCCGCGGGAGTTTGCCACGGCCGTCACGGTCAGCGGCTCGGTGCAAGCGCTACTGACCCCGCCCAGCCACAACTCGGTGCTCTACTCACTGGCCGCTGGCGGCACGGTGTCGATTGCGTCGCTGTTCATGGCCGGCGTCGTCCCCGGGCTGCTGATGAGCGCGTGCCTGATGGTGCTGTGCCTGATCTTCGCGAAAAAGCGCAACTACCCCAAGGGCGAAGTCATCCCCTTGAAGCAGGCGCTGAAAATCTGCGGCGAAGCCATGTGGGGCCTGATGGCGATGGTCATCATCCTCGGCGGGATTCTCTCGGGTATTTTCACCGCTACCGAATCGGCGGCAATTGCGGTGCTGTGGTCGTTCTTCGTGACCATGTTCATCTACCGCGACTACAAGTGGAGTGAACTGCCGAAGCTGATGCACCGCACCGTGCGGACGATTTCGATCGTGATGATCCTGATCGGCTTCGCGGCGAGCTTCGGCTACATCATGACGCTGATGCAGATTCCGTCGAAGATCACCACGATGTTCCTGACCCTGTCGGACAACCGTTACGTGATTCTGATGTGCATCAACGTCATGCTGCTGTTGCTCGGCACCGTGATGGACATGGCGCCGCTGATCCTGATCCTGACGCCGATCCTGATGCCGGTGATTCTGGGCATTGGCGTTGACCCGGTGCAGTTCGGCATGATCATGCTGGTGAACCTGGGGATCGGATTGATCACGCCGCCGGTGGGCGCGGTATTGTTTGTGGGGTCGGCCGTGGGCAAAGTCAGTATCGAAAAAACCGTGAAGGCACTGCTGCCGTTCTATGCCGTGCTGTTCCTGGTGCTTTTGGCCGTGACCTACATTCCGGCGCTGTCGCTGTGGTTGCCAAATTTGGTGTTGTAAAACCTTTTCTGCAGGCGCCAGGCTTGCCGGCGAAAGCGTCCCTGAGTGGGCCTTCGCCGGCAAGCCTGGCGCCTACAAACAGCCTGTTCACCCCTTACCGAAAAACCTGAATATCGCGGGTCAACATGACGCCAGAAATTCTCGAACTCAAAGACGAACTCACCCACCTCACCCTCGCCCCCGAACTCGGCGGCAGCGTTGTCAACTGGACCGTTCGCAGTACCGGGCAACCGCTGCTGCGCCACAACGACGCCCATGCGCTGAATACCGGCCTGCCGGGCAAGCTGGGCTGCTATCCCCTGGTCCCCTGGTCTAACCGCATCGCCGAAGGAGGTTTTGACTGCCCCGAAGGCTGGCTCGCCTTGACGCCCAACAGCCTCACCGATCCGTTACCGATTCACGGCAGCGCCTGGCAACAACCGTGGCAGGTGATGTCGCAGACCCATGACGAAGTCGTCCTGCAACTCAACAGCATTGCCCCCTTCGCCTATCGCGCCCGGCAGCGGTTTCATCTGAAAGAGGGCCGATTGAGTATCGATCTGCACGTCACCCACTTGGCCAAACACCCCGCGTGGCATGGGCTAGGCCTGCACCCGTACTTTCCGCGCACCGCCGGCACGCGACTAAAGGCTCAAGCGGAAAAAGTCTGGTTATGCGATCAATCGAAACTGCCGACCGAACGGATGGACGTGCCCGACGAGTGGGACTTTCATCAGCTTAAAACCCTACCGGACACGCTGGTCGACAACGGTTTCTGCGAATGGGACGGTCATTGCCTGATCCAGCAACCCGAGCTCGGTTATGAACTGGAATGCCAGGCCACCGGCAGCGATAACTACCTGCTCTACTGCCCGGTGGGCCTGGGTTTTTTCTGCATCGAACCGGTCAGCCATCCGGTCAACGCCCACCACTTGCCGGGTCGGCCGGGGCTGCGTCTGCTGGAGCAAGGTCAATCCACCGAACTGGGTTTCAGCCTGCACTATCGCCCGCTTGATCAGCCCAACATCTGACTGAGCACTGCACGCAACTTGCCGGGTTTCACCGGCTTGTTCAGCAGCGGCGCGTCGAGTCGCTGCAACGAGCGCCGACATTGGTCGGTGCGGTCGGCGGTGATGATCACCGCTGGAATCGTCCGGTTGAAATGCTCGCGCAAGTGCCGCACCACATCACAGCCCACCACCCCGTGATCGAGGTGGTAGTCCGCCAGGATCAGTTCCGGCGCCCGCCCCTGCAAGGCCGCCAGCGCTGAGTGTTCATCCGTGGCAATGACCACCTCACAGCCCCACTGCCCGAGCAACGCGCTCATGCTCTCCAGAATGCTCACTTCGTTGTCCAGCACCAGCAGGCGCCGGCCCGGCAACGGGTTACCCGTACCCGGCTGCGGCGCGGCCAGACTGATCGGTAGCGGAATCTCATGGGAAATCGGCACGTCAATGCTGAACATCGAACCGCGTCCCGGGCGCGAATGTACGCCGATTTTATAGCCGAGGATCTTGGCGATACGCTCGACAATCGCCAGTCCGAGCCCCACGCCCTTACGGTCAGCGGCGCGCCCGACGTCCAGTTGATTGAATTCGAGGAAGATCGAGTCCAGCCGGTCCGCCGCGATCCCCCGCCCGGTGTCCCACACTTCCAGGCGCAGCATGTTGCCGCGCCGTCTGGCCCCCAGCAGAATGCAGCCCTCATCGGTATATCGGCAGGCGTTGCTGAGAAAGTTGCGCAGGATGCGGGTCATCAAGCGCAAGTCGGTGTGAATGGCGTAGTCGCCCATGTGCACCCGCAGGTTCAACCCGGCTGCCTCGGCCACCGACTGGAACTCCGAGACCAGCGGCGCGAGCAATTCGTCGAGGCGGTACAACGCGACGTCCGGCTTGACGGCGGCCTGATCGAGCCGGGAAATGTCGAGCAAATCGGTGAGCAAATCTTCAGCGCCTTCCAGGGCCTGGTGCGTGCGCTCCACCAGCACCTGCTCGACATCCGGCAATTTGCGCTCGCGTAACGTCGAGATCAGCAAACGCGCGGCGTTGAGCGGTTGCAGCAAGTCATGGCTGGCGGCAGCGAGGTATTTGTCCTTGCTGCGGTTGGCGGCTTCGGCGGCGTCCCGGGCGTCGCGCAACGCTTCTGCGATCTGTTTACGCTGGGTGATCTGCTGTTGCAGGTTGCGATTGGCTTCGAGCAGTTCGTCGGTGCGCGCGGTCACCCGCTGCTCCAATTCGTCATTGAGTTGTTGCAGGCGCTGCTGGGCGATTTTGCGTTCGGTGATGTCGGCGACAAAGCCCTCTACCAGCCCTTCCTGATCGGGTTTGAGCAACAGGTTCATCAACACGTCGAGGCTGCTGCCGTCCTTGCGCCGCAATTGGGTTTCATAACCGTGCAGGCTGCCTTGGTGGCGGAGGATTTCGCCGATGTTCTCCAGCTCCCGGGCACCGCCGACAAACAGGTTGCTCGCCAGGTCCGCCAGCGAAAACAACACTTCTTGCGGGTCCTGATAGCCGAGCATTCGTGCCAGCGCCGGGTTGGCGGCGCGCATGCCTTGCAGCAGGCTGGCCTGGAAGATCCCGTGCACGGCGTTTTCGAACAGCCACTTGTAGCGGTTGCGCTCGGCTTCCAACTCGTCCAGCCGTGCGGCGAGTTCCGGGTAATGGCTCTTGCGCGCCGAGTGGCTGCCTAATCCCAGTAGCCCGGCGAGCGCGCGTTGCTGCTCGTCAGAGGGCTTCGCCATAGACGACCTCGACATCACGCTGACTGGATTCGCGCGGGTTGGTGAGGATGCAGGGGTCGTGCATGGCGTGTTGCGACAGGAACGGAATGTCCGCGGTGCTGACCCCGTGCAACCCCAGGGTTTCATGGAAGCCGATCGCGTGTTTCAGGGCGATCAGGTGCTCGACCAGCCGTCCGCTGATCTGCCGGTGATTGAGGCCACGGCAATCGATGCCGAGGGTCTCGGCGATCACCTTGAAGCGATCCGGCGCCGAGCTGTAGTTGAACGCCACCACGTGTTCCACCAATACCGCGTTACACAAGCCGTGGGGCAAATCGAGGAAGCCGCCGAGGCTGTGGGACATCGCGTGCACCGCGCCCAGAATCGCATTGGAGAACGCCAGTCCGGCCTGCATGCTGCCCAGCATGATTTTTTCGCGCAGGGCGATGTCGCCCGGGTTGGCGATCATCTGCACCAGGTTGCCGTTGATCAACCGCATCGCTTCCAGGGCGTGCGGGTCGGTCAGTGGCCCGTGGCCGGTGGAGACGAACGCTTCGATGGCATGCACCAGCGCATCAATGCCGGTACAGGCCGACAGGAACGGGTCCATGCTCAGGGTGGTTTCCGGGTCGATCAGCGACACGTCCGGCACCACGGCCTTGCTGACGATGGAGAACTTCATGCGTTCTTGCTGGTTGGAAATGATCACGAATTGCGAGACATCGGCCGAGGTGCCGGCGGTGGTCGGAATCAGGATCAACGGCGGGCTGGGCACACGAATGGTGTCGACGCCTTCGAATTCAAGGATGTTGCGCCCATGGGCGACGACGATGCCGATGCCTTTGCCGCAATCCATCGGGCTGCCACCGCCGACCGCGACGATTACATCGCAGTGGTTTTCCTTGTACAACTCGGCGCCGAGCATGACTTCCTCGACCCGCGGGTTGGGTGACACGTCGCTATAGAGAAAGTAATCGATGCCCTGGGCTTGCAGGCTGGCTTCGACATCGGCCACCCAACCGGCGGCAATCACACCGGGGTCGCTGACCACCAGCACCTTGCGCGCACCAAAGGTTTTGGCGCAGTTGCCGACGTTATGCCGGCAACCGGCACCGAAGATGATTTCAGGCGAAACGAATTTACGCAGCTGGCTGAGACTCTGGCTCATTGGAAAGCCTGTTTTTATTGTTTTGAAGGTAGAACCACACTAACCCATCCCGACGCGAATGCAATCAGACCAATGGGTAGCAAGCAGGCCGATATTGTATTCACCGCAAATCCCCTGTGGGAGCGAGCCTGCTCGCGAAAGCGGTGGGTCAGGCAATGTAGATGTTGAATGTGCAGGCCTCGTCGCGAGCAGGCTCACGCCTACAGGGAATTTGTGTCGTCCTTGGTTTATCCGCGATAGATCAGCCGCGATGCTTTCTCGTTACGCAACGTAAGGTGCTCCATGCCCTGCCCCGGCGCGTCCGCTTCGTCGCGGGCCTTGAGGATCACCCCGTGGTGCGCCGACTTGCTGCACACCGGGTCAGCGTTTTCGGCATCACCGGTCAGCATGAACGCCTGGCAGCGACACCCACCCAAATCCTTGTGCTTCTCATCGCAGGAGCGGCACGGCTCTTTCATCCAGTCATCGCCACGAAAGCGATTGAAGCCGAAGGATTCGGTCCAGATGTGCGAGACGCTATGCTCGCGCACGTTGGGAAACTCCACCGGTAACTGGCGGGCGCTGTGACAAGGCAGTGCCGTGCCGTCCGGGGTGATGTCGAGAAACAGGTTGGCCCAGCCGTTCATGCAGGTCTTGGGGCGCTCTTCGTAGTAATCCGGGGTGACAAAGATCAGCTTGCAGGGATGCCCTTGGGCCTCGAGCCGCTCGCGGTATTCGTTGGTGATGCGCTCGGCACGCTGCAATTGCTCGCGGGTCGGCAACAGGCCGACGCGGTTGAGCTCGGCCCAGCCGTAGAACTGACAGGTGGCCAGCTCGACGAAGTCCGCTTCCAGTTCCAGGCACAGGTCGATGATCTGCGCGATCTGGTCGATGTTGTGCCGGTGGGTGACGAAATTCAGCACCATCGGGTAACCCTGGGCCTTGACTGCTCGGGCCATGGCGAGCTTCTGGGCGAAGGCCTTGCGCGAGCCGGCGAGCATGTTGTTGACCTGCTCGTCGGCGGCCTGAAAGCTGATCTGGATGTGGTCCAGCCCGGCGACCTTGAAGTCGCGGACTTTCTGCTCGGTCAGGCCGATGCCCGAGGTGATGAGGTTGGTGTAATAACCCATGTCCCGCGCCGCTTTGATCAGCTCGGCCAAGTCCTGTCGCACCAATGGTTCACCGCCAGAAAAACCCAGTTGCGCCGCGCCCATCTCCCGGGCTTCGCGGAACACCCGAATCCATTCTTCGGTACTCAATTCCTCGCCTTGCTGGGCGAAATCCAGCGGGTTGGAGCAATACGGGCATTGCAACGGGCAGCGATAGGTCAGCTCGGCCAATAACCACAAGGGCGGACCGGGTGGCTGTTCGATCAGGTTCACAGGGCGATCCCCCGGTGCCAGACATTCTGCTTGGTGACGGTGTGATACGGCGGCCGACCCAGCTCATAGGCCATGCTCATCGCGTCGAGCATGCTCCACAGCACGTCGAGCTTGAACTGCAGAATCTCCAACATGCGTTGCTGGCCTTCGACCGTGGCGTAGTGCCCCAGGGTGATGCGCAAACCATGCTCGACATCGCGCCGCGCCTGGCTCAGGCGCGTGCGGAAATAGTCGTAACCGGCCGGGTCGATCCACGGGTAATGGGTGGGCCAGGCGTCGAGTCGGGACTGATGGATCTGCGGCGCGAACAGTTCGGTGAGCGAACTGCTGGCCGCTTCCTGCCAACAGGCGCGACGGGCGAAATTGACGTAGGCGTCCAC
Organism: Pseudomonas sp. GW823-FHT02C02; assembly: GCF_058797635.1. Classification (NCBI taxonomy): domain Bacteria; kingdom Pseudomonadati; phylum Pseudomonadota; class Gammaproteobacteria; order Pseudomonadales; family Pseudomonadaceae; genus Pseudomonas; species Pseudomonas sp. GW823-FHT02C02. The sequence goes on from NZ_JBXAJV010000023.1 coordinate 45,376, forward strand.
CGCGAAGCGCACGCCAGGCAGCACCAATTCCTGAGAAAGGATTTGTTCACGGTCCAACCCCACCGCTTCACCCAGACGCAGCCAGGCTTCAATGCCGCCTTCGCTGCCGGGGACGCCATCGTGGTCGAGGATGCGTTGCAGCCATTCACGGCGCACGTCGCGGTCCGGGCAGTTGGCGAGGATCGCGGCATCCTTGAGCGGGATGTTCACCTGGTAGTAGAAGCGATTGGCGACCCAGCCCTGAATCTGCTCGCGGGTAGCACGGCCGGCGTACATGGCTTGATGGAACGGGTGGTGGATGTGGTAATAGGCGCCTTTGGCGCGCAGGGCTTGCTCGAACTCGGCGGGGGACATGGGTTGCTCAGTCATTGCGGTTCTCCGGATTTCTCGGTGTTACGGCTGACACCTTCGCGGGCAAGCCTCGCTCCTACAAGGTTTCGCCGACTGCAGAAGTGGCGCACGACACAAAACTTGCAGGAGCGAGGCTCGCCCGCGAAGAGGCCATGAGCTACAGCTCAATACTCATGCCATCAAAAGCCACCTCAATCCCCCGCCGCGCCAGCAACGCGCGCTCAGCCGAGTCTTCATCGAGGATCGGATTGGTGTTGTTAATGTGGATCAGCACTTTGCGTTGACGGGTAAACCCTTCCAGCACTTCAAGCATCCCGCCAGCACCGCTTTGCGGTAGATGCCCCATTTCACTGCCCAGGCTCTGGCCGACTTCACACACGCGCATCTCGTCGTCGCGCCACAGGGTGCCGTCCAGCAGCAGGCAATCGGCGCGCCGCATCCAGCTCAGCACTTCGTCGTCGATTTGCCCAAGGCCCGGGGCGTAGAACACGCTGGCGCCGCTGCGCCGGTCTTCGATAAACAAACCGATGGTGTCGCCCGGTTGCGGATGGCCGCGATTGGGCGAGTACGGCGGCGCGTTGCTCACCAGGGGAATCGCGCGAAATTGCAGGTGTTCGCAGGCTTTGATGCGGAATGGTTCACGGTCCAGCCCGACCGGTTGCCAGTGCAACCCGCCGTTCCAGTGCTCAAGCATGGTGAATAAGGGAAAACCACTGCTCAGGTCTTGATGCACGCGTTCCGTGCACCAGACCGAATGCGGGCAGCCTTCGCGAAGGCTCAACAGACCGGTGCAATGGTCGATCTGGCTGTCCAGCAGCACGACTGCGGCGATCGCCGTATCGCGCAAGCGACGGGCCGGTTGTAGCGCCGGGAAACCTTCAAGCTGCGCGCGAATGTCCGGTGACGCATTGCACAGCACCCACTCCACACCGTTGTCGCTCAGGGCAATCGACGACTGCGTGCGCCGTTGCGCCCGCAGGCTGCCATTGCGCATCCCGGCGCATTGGCGGCAGTTGCAGTTCCATTGCGGAAAACCGCCACCAGCGGCGGAACCGAGAACGCGGATGTGCATGGGAGGCTCCAGAAGGCAGGCCCGGCCAACGCGACGGCTGGCCGGGTGGACAATCAACGGTTGGCGAAATACATCGTCACTTCAAAACCAATGCGCAGATCGGTAAACGCGGGTTTATTCCACATGGGTCAATCCTCTTCTTGTGCCGGGACATTCCGGTAAAGCCATTAATGCACGGGGCGCTAGACGACCGAATGCTACTTTCGAACGAGGTGGCGGCGTGCGTTGGTAGGGGGTCGTCAAGCACTCAAAAACCAATGTGGGAGCGAGCCTGCTCGCGAAGAGGCCAGCACATTCAACATGATGTTGACTGTCAGGCCGCCTTCGCGAGCAGGCTCGCTCCCACAGGGGATTGCGGTGTGCCTAGGGGATCAGAAAAAGCCCATCGGGTTGATGTCGTAGCTCACCAGCAGGTTTTTGGTCTGCTGATAATGGTCGAGCATCATCTTGTGGTTTTCACGGCCGACACCGGACTTCTTGTAGCCACCGAACGCCGCATGCGCCGGGTACAGGTGGTAGCAGTTGGTCCAGACCCGCCCGGCCTTGATCGCCCGGCCCATGCGGTAGGCGCGGTTGATGTCGCGGGTCCACAGGCCGGCGCCGAGACCGAACTCGCTGTCGTTGGCAATCGCCAGAGCTTCGGCTTCGTCCTTGAAGGTGGTGATACCCACCACCGGGCCAAAGATTTCTTCCTGGAACACGCGCATTTTGTTGTGGCCCTTGAGCAGGGTCGGCTGGATGTAATAGCCGCTGGACAAGTCGCCCTCCAGACGCTCGGCCGCGCCGCCGGTGAGCAGTTCGGCACCCTCCTCCTGGGCAATTTTCAGGTACGAGAGGATCTTGTCGTATTGCTGCTCGGACGCCTGGGCGCCGACCATGGTTTCGGTGTCCAGCGGGTTGCCGCGCTTGATCTTGACGATCTTCGTCATCACCACTTTCATGAAGTCGTCGTAGATCGACTCCTGCACCAGGGCCCGGGACGGACAGGTGCAGACCTCACCCTGGTTGAAGAACGCCAGCACCAGGCCTTCAGCGGCCTTCTCGATGAACTGCGGCTCGGCTTGCATGATGTCTTCGAAGAAGATGTTCGGCGACTTGCCGCCCAGCTCGACGGTGCTCGGAATGATGTTCTCGGCCGCGCATTTCATGATGTGCGCGCCAATCGGCGTGGAACCGGTGAAGGCAATCTTGGCGATGCGCTTGCTGGTGGCCAGCGCCTCACCCGCTTCACGGCCGAAGCCCTGGACGATGTTCAAAACGCCGGGTGGCAGCAAGTCGGCGATCAGCTCGGCGAAGACCATGATCGACAGCGGCGTCTGTTCGGCGGGTTTGAGCACCACGCAGTTGCCGGCAGCCAGGGCCGGGGCGAGTTTCCAGGCGGCCATCAGCAGCGGGAAGTTCCACGGGATGATCTGCCCGACCACGCCCAGCGGCTCGTGGAAGTGATAGGCGGTGGTCAGCTCATTGATCTCGGCGGCGCCGCCCTCTTGGGCGCGGATGCAGCCGGCGAAATAACGGAAATGGTCGGCGGCCAGCGGCACATCGGCGTTCAGGGTCTCGCGCACGGCCTTGCCGTTGTCCCAGGTTTCGGTGACAGCGAGGATTTCCAGGTTCTGTTCGATACGGTCGGCAATTTTCAGCAGCACCAACGAGCGATCCTGGGCCGAGGTCTTGCCCCAGGCATCCGCCGCCGCATGGGCAGCGTCGAGGGCTTTTTCGATGTCGGCGGCGTTGGAACGCGGGAATTCGGCGATGACTTCACCGGTGACCGGCGAGGTGTTGGTGAAGTACTCGCCATTGACCGGGGCAACGAACTCGCCGCCGATGAAATTGCCGTAGCGCGCTTTGAAGGAAACGACGGCGCCGGGTGTTCCGGGTTGTGCGTAGATCATGGTGGGCCTCTGTCTGGGTCGATGCCTGTCGGGCAAACAGGCGATGAACCGATAGTAGAGAGCCCCGCGTGCCAGACGAATGCGCCGTTGGCAGGGGGACTCTCGTTATTTGGTCGTAGAAAACGCCTCGGTTCTTGATCGTTCCCACGCTCCGCGTGGGAATGCCTCAACGGACGCTCCGCGTTCGGCTCTTGGGACGCAGAGCGTCCCGGGCTGCATTCCCACGCAGAGCGTGAGAACGATCAATGCGGTGGATTCAGGGTTAGTGTTTGGCGACGAGGTCTTTGGGCAGCTTGAAGGTCCAGAGCATCCCGCCCTGGTTGAAGTCCTTGATGCGCTTGGCTACTTCGCCGCCCCACAACGGCACGGCGCCACCCCAGCCGGACAGCACCGAAACGTATTGTTCGCCGTCCATTTCCCAGGTCACAGGCGAGCCGAGGACGCCGGAGCCGGTCTGGAATTCCCAGACTTTCTCGCCGGTCTTGGCGTTGAACGCCTGGAGGAAACCTTCCGGCGTACCGGTGAACACCAGGTTGCCCTTGGTGGTCAGCACCCCGCCCCACAGCGGCGCGAAGTTCTTGTGGCGCCAGACTTCCTTGCCGGTCTTCGGATCGATGGCACGCAGCACACCGATGTAGTCTTCATTCAACGGCTTGATGGTGAAGCCTGCACCGAGGAACGCCGCGCCTTTCTTGTAGGCGATGCCTTCGTTCCAGATGTCCATGCCCCACTCGTTGGACGGCACGTAGAACAGTCCGGTGTCCTTGTTGTAGGCCATCGGCATCCAGTTTTTCGCGCCGAGGAACGCCGGGGCGACGAACACCGAACTGCCTTTGGCTTCGGTGCCCGGTGCGCCAGGGCGGCTGGCTTCGTTGTAGATCGGCCGGCCCTCTTTATCCAGGCCAGTGGCCCAGGTGATCTTGTCCACGAACGGGAAGCCGCGAATGAATTTGCCGTTGGTGCGGTCCAGCACGTAGAAGAAACCGTTACGGTCAGCGGTGGCGGCGGCTTTGATTTCTTTGCCGCCTTCGGTGTAGTTGAACGACACCAGCTCGTTCACGCCGTCATAGTCCCAACCGTCGTGCGGCGTGCTCTGGAAGTGCCATTTGATGGTGCCGTCGTCCGGGTTGAGCGCCAGGCGCGACGACGAGTAGAGGTTGTCGCCAGGACGCAGGTGCGAGTTCCATGGCGCCGGGTTGCCGGTGCCGAACAGCAGCAGATTGGTTTCCGGGTCGTAGTAACCGCCGAGCCAAGGCGCCGCGCCGCCGGTTTTCCAGAGATCGCCGGGCCAGGTCTTGCCGGCTTCACCGCCGGAGATACCGTTCTCTACCGCTTTGCCGTCCTTGTAGGTGTAACCCATGTGGCCTTCGACGGTAGGTCGGGTCCACAGCAGATCGCCGTTTTTCGGGTCGTAGGCTTCGATCTTGCCGACCACGCCGAATTCGCCACCGGCCACGCCCGTGATCAGTTTGCCGTTGATGACCAGCGGCGCGGCGCTGATCGAATAACCTTCTTTGTGGTCGGCAACTTTCTTGCTCCAGACCACTTTGCCGGTGTCCTTGTTCAGGGCCACAAGCTTGGCGTCGAGGGTGCCGAAGAACACCAGGTCGCCGTACAGCGCGACGCCACGGTTGATTACGTCACAGCAAGGACGGATGTCATCGGGCAGGCGCGCATCGTATTGCCAGAGTTTCTTGCCGGTGCGTGCATCCACGGCGAACACCCGCGAGTAGGAACCGGTCATGTACATCACGCCGTCCTTGATCATCGGCTGTGCTTGCTGACCGCGCTGTTTTTCCCCGCCAAAGGAGAACGCCCAGACCGGGCGCAAGTCCTTCACGTTACTGACGTTGAGGGTGTCCAGCGGGCTGTAGCGCTGACCCTGGACGCCCAGACCGTTGGTGACGATCTGCTCCGGGTTCTTGGGGTCCTGGAGAATGTCCTGGTCGGTGACGCCGGCCAATGCCTGGCCGGACAACAGCATGGCACTGAGCAACAGGCTCAAGACGAAGGGTTGGCGACGTGCGGGTTGGGTCATGACGGCTGCCTCTGCGGTTTTTGTTATACCCGGGAAATTTTCCCGGTCTGGTGCAGATTCTTGGGCGCCGCCGCCCTCGCAACAATTGCCCGCAGTGTGGAGATTGCTAGTTCCTTAGTAGCGGGTCGGAGCAAATGAACACCGGTTATGTAGGTCGACACCTGCCCCTGTGGGAGCGAGCCTGCTCGCGAAGGCGCCGTGTCAGGCAACATTATTGTCAATCGGCACACTGCTTTCGCGAGCAGGCTCGCTCCCACAAAAAAGTGTGTGGGTCATTTGTTTGCGGTGGAATCGACTCGGGTCATCTGCGCGCGCTCATAGCGCGGATACAGATGACTGACACTGCGAATCAGCTCATAGCGACTCAGGCTGATGCCAGCAAACCGCTCGGGAATGGGGCTGCGGATCATCTCGCTCATGTCACTGCCATTGGCGGCGCCGTCGCGCATGAGCTGATCGAGCCAGGTGAGGTAGTCGCGCATTTGCTCGAACGGTTTTGTGTCCGTGGCCACCGGTCCATGGCCGGGCACGATCAGCGTCCACGGCAGGCCTTGTAGCGTGGCGATGTCCGCCAGCCACACCGACAGCCCCGGACTGTTGGGCGTGGTCAGCGCCCTTTGATAAAACACCAGGTCCCCGGCAAACAGCACGCCGGTTCTCTGGTCGAGAATAGCCAGATCCGCACCGGTGTGCCCACCCAGGCTCAGCAGGCGCAGATCGTGATTCCCAAAATTCAATACGCCAGGCTCCAGCGTCCGGGTCGGCAGCAGCACTTCGGTGCCGCGCATCCAGTCCCCCACCAGTCGATACATATTTTCGGCCATGGCGTCACCCTGCCGATGCAACAGCTCGGTGGTGCCGGCCAACGCACCGATTGGCACGTCGCTGAAGGCCTGGTTGCCCAGCACATGGTCCGGGTGGTGATGGGTCAGCAACACCTCAATCACCGGTTTATCAGTGGTCGCGGCGATGGCTTTGCGCATCGCTTCGCCGTAGCGCCTGGACGGCCCGGTGTCGATCACCACCACCCCGCGGTCAGTGACGATGAACGCGGTATTGACGATGTTGCCGCCGTTGGCCTTGGCGAAATTGTCGGTGCTGCCTTCGAGCAGCCAGGTGTCTTCGGCGATTTGCCGGGGCTTGAGCACATAGTCGAGGTCCGCCAGGGCCGGCAGGCTCAGGCTCATGAACAACAGCAGCATCCAGCGCATCACGCGCTCCTTGGGGTCAGGGTATGGCCGCATCGAATTGATTGCCGCTGTTGTCGCGCAGCACCAGGCGCGTCTGCCCTGCCCCTTCGATGTCGAAGGCCAGGTTGGGGTTCTCGCTGACGGCGGGAAACAGCTCCAGTCGGGCCAGCAGCTGATCGTTCCCGTCGCGCAGTTCAGCATGGTTGATAAAGAATTCAGGAATGCCGCTGACCATGCCGTTGTCCATCGGATGCGCCACTTGCAAGCGCACCCGGCTGAACTCACCGCGCGGATAACGACCGCCCAGTACTTCGCCGATATGCTCTTCCCAGCCAGGCTCGGTGCGCACGACGCTGGGCGCAGTGCAACCACCGCCCGCCGCATCGATCAGTGTCGAGCCGACATGCCAGAGGCCGTCACGGGTCAGCACCGCCGCGCGCAACGGCGTGGCTTGCTCGATACGGATGCGGATCGACAGCCACGGCAATACGCGATCCAGCGGTTGGAAATCGACTATTTTCGGCAACGGATTGAGTTCCGCCCAAGCGAGGATTTTCACCACCTCGCCTTTAAACGCCCGGGCGTCGATTTCCAATGGCACTTGCCGGGCATCTTCGGCGAACGGCGGCGCCAGCAGCTTGACCCGGTCATCGAACACGAACGGTGCATTGCCGAGCATCTGCTTGTGGTAGAAGGCCCACATCACCGAAGGCACCGGGTCTTTGCCCGGCTCGATACCGGCAGCGTGCGCCGCCAGGGGCAACCAGCAGAGCAACAGGCAACTCGCTCGCCAGTTCACGGTTGGTACATCTCGGGCACGTCATAGCGCAGGCCGTAATGACCGTAAATGGTGTTGACCGCCCCTTCACGGATCAAGCCCTCCAGCGCCTCTTCCACGGCATAGGCCAGTTGCCGGTTGCTTTCATGCACCGCCATGCCGATCTCCCAGAGTTGCTTGCCCATGTTCGGGTAAGCGTTTTGCGCCAGCGCCACTTGTGGGTCGTTGGCTTGGTGAACTTGCCAGTCGATCTCGCCACGCATGGCCATCACCGCATCGACTTCACCGGCCTTCATCGCGGCGAAGGCTTGCGGTACACCGGGATAGTGGTGGGTTTTGCCGGCGAGCATGCCGTTAAACACCGAGGTCAGGTAGAACGACGGCACGCTGTCGACTTCGACGCCAATCGGATGGTGTTCGAACACGGCGACGCTGCCTACCTTGTCGAGACGGCGGCGATCATAGGCGACCTGCCATTGTTCGTTCTGGTACGGCCCGAACATCACCACATGGCCGTTTTCCAGCTCACCCAGTTCGTTGCGTTTCTGCGCGTAATCGCGGTCATACGGCACGCGCATCATCAGGTCGGCCAGTTGCAGATCATGCAGCTGACTGGCTCGCCAGATGTAGTCGCGCAGGTCGTCATCGAGCTTCTCGCCGGCGGGCGCCCAGATCAGCGTCAGGCGCACGCCCAGCGCTTTGGCCAAGGCTCCGGCGAGCTCGACATCCACCCCGCGAGGCTGGCCGGCGTCTTCAAAACTGTAGGGGGCGAAGTCCTTGTAGACCGCCACTTTCAACTCACCGGCAGCGATCATTTCGTCATAGGTACGGACCTGCGCCTGCACGATCTGGCAGCACAGCAACACAGCGCTGATCAACACAGCGAGCAGGCGCATGGGTTACTCCTCGACGCGAACAGTGTCCAGGTAGGTGCGCACAGCCCACAGAGCTTCCTGACTCAGGTAATCGGCCATTTTCGGCATGTAGACCCGACCATCGCGCACTGCTCCGTGGCGCACGCGTTCGACGAACCATTCATCACCCGCTTCACCGACGTCGAGCATGCGCAAATCGGGGGCGATGCCGCCAGACTTGGCTTCCAGGCCATGACAGGCGGCGCAGTTCTGGTTATAGGCCGAGGAGCCGATTTCCACGGCTTTCTCATGTTCCGGGGAGGCGCGATACGGATTCACCGCCGCCCAACCGTCGGCATCCACCTGCACGCCGGCGTCTTTGATCGGGGTCAGGCCTGGGGTGGCGATCGCCTGCGGTACCACGTTGCCGTGGGCCCAGACGGAGCCTGCACTGATAAAGCCGGCCAGCAGTCCGGCAACGAGCAAGGCGTTGCGTTTTGTTGTCATTGTTATGCCCTCAAGATTGCACGCAAAACCTCTTTGAAGAGGCTATGGCACCCATATTGGTACCGGCCTCGCGCAATCCCCATGCTGCTTTGGTGGTCGCCTTCTAGTCCCTTGGTAGTAGGGCTTGTGACGCACACCCAAATCAGGTGCCGTTCGGGAAGTCTTCCCGGTCACAGCGGGACTTTTTCCGTATCCGGCAACTGGCCGGGCGCACCACCCTGTGCAGGCCAAAACCTCCACTGGGAACCGCAACCATGACAATAAGATCGCTACCCGCCCTTTCCCCTCTGTCTATCGCCGTGCAGGCTTTTCTGCTGGTGGGCAGCCTGTCCCTGAGTGCTGCAAGTCACGCCGCAACCGCTCCGGCCACGCCCACCCGCAACGTGACGTGGGAAGACATTGCCAACGATCACCTCACCACCAAGGACGTGCTGCAATACGGCATGGGCACCAACGCTCAACGCTGGAGCCCGTTGGCGCAGGTCAACGACAAGAACGTGTTCAAGCTGACGCCGGCCTGGTCCTATTCGTTCGGCGATGAGAAGCAGCGCGGCCAGGAATCCCAGGCCATCGTCAGCGATGGCGTGGTCTACGTCACCGGTTCCTATTCGCGGGTGTTTGCTCTGGATGCCAAGACCGGCAAACGCTTGTGGACCTACAACCATCGCCTGCCGGACAACATTCGTCCGTGCTGCGATGTGGTCAATCGCGGGGCGGCGATCTTTGGCGACAAGATCTACTTCGGCACCCTCGATGCGCGCCTGGTCGCCCTGGACAAGAACACCGGCAAAGTGGTGTGGAACAAGAAGTTCGGCGATCACGCCGCCGGCTACACCATGACCGGCGCCCCGGTGCTGATCAAAGACAAGACCACCGGCAAGGTGCTGCTGATTCACGGCAGCTCCGGCGATGAGTTCGGCGTGGTCGGCCAGTTGTTTGCGCGCGACCCCGACACGGGTGAAGAAGTCTGGATGCGGCCCTTCGTCGAAGGCCACATGGGCCGGCTGAACGGCAAGGACAGCACCACCACCGGCGACGTCAAGGCACCGTCCTGGCCGGATGACCCGACCACCGAAACCGGCAAGGTCGAAGCCTGGAGCCACGGCGGCGGTGCCCCTTGGCAGAGCGCCAGTTTCGATCCGGACACCAACACCATCATCGTCGGCGCCGGCAACCCCGGCCCGTGGAATACCTGGGCGCGCACCGCCAAGGATGGCAACCCCCACGACTATGACAGCCTCTACACTTCTGGCCAGGTCGGCGTCGACCCGAGCACCGGCGAGGTGAAATGGTTCTACCAGCACACGCCAAACGATGCCTGGGATTTCTCCGGCAACAACGAACTGGTGCTGTTCGATTACAAGGACAAGGACGGCAAAACGATCAAGGCCACCGGCCACGCGGACCGCAACGGTTTCTTCTACGTGGTCGATCGCAACAACGGCAAATTGCAGAACGCATTTCCCTTCGTCGACAACATCACCTGGGCCAGCCACATCGACCTCAAGACCGGCAAACCGGTGGAAAATCCAGGCCAGCGTCCGGCCAAACCTTTGCCGGGCGAGACCAAGGGCAAGTCAGTGGAAGTGTCGCCACCGTTCCTCGGCGGCAAGAACTGGAACCCGATGGCGTACAGCCAGGACACTGGGCTGTTCTACATTCCGGGCAACCATTGGAAAGAGGAATACTGGACTGAAGAGGTCAACTACAAGAAGGGCTCGGCCTATCTGGGCATGGGTTTCCGCATCAAGCGCATGTACGACGATCACGTCGGCTCGCTGCGCGCCATGAACCCCACCACTGGCAAAGTGATTTGGGAACACAAGGAAGCGCTGCCGCTGTGGGCCGGCGTATTGGCCACCAAAGGCAACCTGGTGTTTACCGGCACCGGCGACGGTTTCCTCAAGGCGTTCGACGCGAAAACCGGCGCTGAGCTGTGGAAGTTCCAGACCGGCAGCGGCATCGTCTCGCCGCCGATTACCTGGGAACAGGACGGCGAGCAATACGTCGGCGTGACCGTCGGTTACGGCGGTGCGGTGCCGTTGTGGGGCGGTGACATGGCCGAGCTGACCAAGCCGGTGGCTCAGGGCGGGTCGTTCTGGGTGTTCAAGATTCCGAGTTGGGACAACAAGACTGCGCAGAAGTAATCCACTTGCCCCCTGTGCTCACAGGGGGTTTTCTGGTGCTCAACAAGCTTTTCTGTGGCGAGGGCGCTTGCTCCCGCTGGGCTGCGAAGCGGCCCCCCCATTTTTCAACAACACCGAGTTGCCTGGATTTACGACTGCTGCGCAGCCGGGCGGGAGCAAGCTCCCTCGCCACAGGAACCCACATAACCGTTGTTTTTTGTGTATCCAGCTGCCCTCCACCTTTCGAGGACCTGTCATGAAGTACCTGCCTCTACTGCTATGGCTTGCCGCCCTTCCGGTTTTCGCCGACAACGGCGACGACTCCCCACTCATCATCAACGGCTGCACCATCGCCGATCACAGCCAATGCCCCGGCGCCAATCTCAAAGGCGCAAACCTGAGCAATCAGGACCTGCGCAACATGAACCTCAGCGGCGCCGACCTGCGCGATGCCGACCTGCGGCACGCCCGACTCGACCTCGCCAACCTGGAAAAAGCGCAACTGCAAGGCGCCAACCTGACCCGCGCCAGCCTGCAACAAAGCAACCTGCGGCTGGCGGATTTCACCGGTTCAACGTTGATGGCGATTCAGGGCTGGGGGATGTTTGCCCAAGGCGCGCAATTCCAGGACGCCAACCTCAGCGGCGCCTACCTGCAATTCGCCCGCCTCTCCGGCGCGAGAATGCACAACACCAATCTGCGTGCCGCGGACCTGGAAATGACCTGGTTGAGCAAGGCTGACCTCAAAGGTGCCAACCTCAGTGACGCCAACCTGCAAGAAGCCAAATTAAGTGAAAGCAATCTGGAACAGGCCAACCTCAGCGGGTCGCGGCAGCATTATGCGAATTTTCAGGATGCGAACATGGAGGGCTGCAGCGGTTGCCCGACGACCTGGAACAAATGAACTGTATGCACACAAAACCATTGTGGGAGTGAGCCTGCTCGCGATAGCGGTGTAACAGTCAACTGAGAGGTTGAATGTGCCGACGTATTCGCGAGCAGGCTCGCTCCCACAGTGGATATGGGTTGCCGGCACTGTCGAGTCAGCCCGCCTTGCGCACCACCCCCATATCAATCCCCAAATGCACCAGTTCGGCATGGGACGTGACCTGCAATTTGCTCTTGAGCAAGGTCAGGTGGTTGGAGACGGTTTTGCTGCTGATGCTCAACTGTTCGGCAATCAACCGCGCTGGCGTGCCTTTGGCGAGCATCACGAAAATCTCCAGCTCGCGCTGGGTCATGCTCTGCAATCGCGGGTCGCTGGCGTCCTGTTGCGGGTGGCACGCCAGTTGGGTGGCCAGGGGCTGTTCGATGTAGGCATGGCCGGCGAGGATCCGCTGCACCGCCTCGATCAGCACTTGCGGCGCCGAGCTCTTGGTCAAGTAACCCGAGGCACCCGCCTCCAGCGCCTGGCGCACCAAGGGCAGTTCATCGTGCATGCTGAAAAACAGCACCCGCAGTTGCGGCAGTCGTTGACGCAAACGCCGGGTGGTTTCCAGCCCGCTGATCCCCGGCAAACCGAAATCCATGATCACCAGGTTCGGCACAGCTTCCTGAACCCGGATCAGCGCGTCTTCGCCGGTGGCGGCTTCACGCACTTCCATTGCCGGCAACAACGCCCGCAACAAACTCGCGTAGCCCTGACGGACCACCGCATGGTCATCGACCAGCAGAATATTCATGACACCTCCAAAGGCATGCTCAAGGCCAGCGCCCATCCGGCGCCGGGGTGGCTGATGACCCGCAATTCGCCGCCGACGCTGCGGGCGCGTTCGTACATCGAATACAAACCGACGCCGGGCCGCTGCGGTTGTGTGGCGCCGCGCCCGTTATCGCGAATCAACAGGTGCAGATACGCGCCTCGATGTTGCAGGCGAACCCGCACCCGGGTGGCCTGCGCATGCCGGGCGACGTTGGTCAGCGCTTCCTGCAACAGGCGATAGAGCTGGGTTTTGTCCGGCGCGGACAAGGGCGGCAACTGCGCGCCGATCCGCAGCTGGCAGTCAATGCCGTGCCGCCCCTGCCATTGCTCCACCAGCAGGCCAAAGGCTTCTGCCAACGGCAGGTGTTGCAGTACCACCGGATAGAGGTCATGCACCAGCGCCCGAAATCCCTGTTGCAGGTGTTCGCAGTTGTGTTCCAGCTCACGCACCGTGCGTTCCATCACCACGGGTTGATCCGTCACCAGCCGCAACAGACAGGCCTGGGCGCGAATCCCTGCCAGGTACTGGCCGAGATCATCGTGCAGGGTCTGCGCCAGATGAGTGCGCTCCTGTTCCTGCACCGCCAATAACGTCTGTGTCAGATGGGCGTTATCGGCGCGCGACTGCTCCAGCGCCGTGGTCATGCGATTGAAATGCGCTGCCAGCTGCCGTGCCTCCGGCATACCTTCCGCGCGCAATCGCACCTTGAGCTGGCCGCCCGAGACCTGCTGCAACGCGCGCAACAATTCATCGAGCAAGCCCATGCCACGGCGCACGGCCCAGCGGATGGTGAGCAGGCTCAAGATCAAGGCGAGGCCACACAGGCCGAGCAATTGCTGCAGCGAATCCCAGACTTCGTCGATCTCATCCCGTGGATCGACCGCGATCTGCACGCGCCGGCCATCGTGCAAATCCAGAACTCGCGCACTGTGCCGGGCTTCGGCGAACAACAGCCGCCCGAGCCACGCATCGAGTCCGGCCTGAACCGGCAGCCGTGCCGCTTCGCCGGGCTCCAGCCAGCGCACCCGCACATGCCGCAGGCTGCCCGTCAATCGGGGCTGGAGGCTGGCGGGATCACGCTCGGCGGTTTCGCTCAGGTACTCGACCACCGCCTCGGCGGATTGCAGCTCACGCTCCACGTCCGCCAGCGCCTGATGCACCAGCAACCCCATGCACGCCAGGGTGACCAGGACGAAAAACCCGCAGACCCAAAGGTTGATCCGCCACAGGGCCGACACGGTTAGCGCCCCGGTGTCGCGGGCAAGACCAGCAATGGCACCGGGCGGGGGCTGTGGAGCTTGTCGACGCCGATCAGGGTCAGGATCAACAACAACGGCAGGAGCAGCGCTTTGAGAATACGCATGGTCAATCTCCTCCAGTGTGATGGCCGTGATGACCCATGCTAAAACCGCGCCGCTCCGGGCGAGCTACTACCTTGGTACTGCCTGACTGGTACTTTCTGCATATTTCAATCTGCCTCGCAGGCTTCCTATGCTGGCGCTACCTGTAATGGAGTGCCTTTATGCGCCAGCTTGCCCCTTACGCCCTGATCTACCTGCTGGCGATTGCCTGCGCCGCCGGGCTGGCGACGCAGAGCCAGGCGGCGGATGCGCCGTTGCAGGTGCGGATCGGCTACCTGGGCTACCGGCCTGACCCCGGTCCGCTGCTGTCCAACGTGATTCCCGAACCGGTCGATGCCGGGCTTCGCGGTGCCGAACTGGCGATCACCGACAGCAACAGCACCGGGCGTTTTCTCAACCAGAGTTACAGCCTCGTCACGGCCAATGCCGACAGCCCGGATGCCCTGATTGAAGCGGCCAAGGCCCAACATGCACAGGGTCTGCGCCTGTTTGTGGTGAATGCGCCGGTGGAGAGTCTGCGCCGGCTCAGCGCCGTGCTGCCCGACAGCTTGCTGTTCAACGCCGGCAGCCCGGATGACAGCCTGCGCACCACCGACTGCCTGCCAAACGTGCTGCACAGCCTGCCGAGCCGGGCGATGCTCGCCGATGCCCTGGCGCAATTTCTGGTGCTTCGCAAATGGCAACGGGCGCTGCTGATCGTCGGCCCGACCCCGGACGATCAGGCCTACGCCGCCGCCCTGCGCCGCGCCGCCAAACGCTTCGGCCTGACACTGGTGGCGGAAAAAGCCTGGAGCTTCGACAACGATCAGCGTCGCAGCGCCCAGGCCGACATGCCGCTGTTCACCCAGACCGCCGAATACGATGTGGTGCTGGTGGCGGACGAACGTGGCGATTTCGGTGAATACGTGCCCTACCAGACCTGGTACCCACGGCCGGTCGCCGGCACGCAGGGCCTGACCCCCGTGGGCTGGCACAAAACCGTGGAAACCTACGGTGCCGCCCAATTGCAGAAACGCTTCGAAGCCCTGGCCGGGCGCTGGATGAATGACCGCGACTTCGCCGCCTGGATCGCCGTGCGCAGCATCGCCAGTGCGGTGAGCAAACTGCGACAGGTCGATCCCGTGGCGATCCGCACCCTGGAAATCAGCGATCAATTGCCGCTGGACGGTTTCAAGGGGCGCAAGCTCAGTTATCGCCCGTGGAACGGTCAGTTGCGCCAACCGATTCCCATCGTCCAGCCCCGAGCGCTGGTCAGCACGTCGCCGCAAGACGGCTTCCTGCACCCTTTCAACGAAATGGACAGCCTTGGCTACGACAAGCCCGAGGTCAGCTGCCGCTTTCCCTGAGCCAGCTTCCCACAAGAACTACAACAAAAAGGAATCCGCCATGCGTCGCACTCTGCTCTCTTGCGCCCTGCTGCTCGCCGCCGGGCACGCCGCTGCCAGCACCGCCTGGGTCTCCAACGAAAAGGACAACACCCTGAGCCTGATCGACCTGCAGACGTTGCAAGTCACCGACACCCTGCCCGTCGGCCAACGGCCGCGCGGTTTGCTGCTGTCCCACGACAACAAGCTGCTGTACATCTGCGCCAGCGACTCGGACCGGGTCCAGGTGATGGACGTCGCCACCCGCAAGATCATCAAGGAGTTGCCGTCGGGCAAAGACCCCGAGCAGTTCGCCCTGCATCCCAACAATCGCTGGCTCTACGTTTCGAACGAAGACGATGCACTGGTGACGGTAATCGATACCGAAACCTCAAAGGTGCTAAGCCAGATCAGCGTTGGCGTCGAACCCGAAGGCATGGCCGTCAGCCCCGACGGCAAGTGGGCGGTGAACACCAGCGAAACCACCAACATGCTGCACTGGATCGACACCAGCACCCAGACCCTGGCCGACAGCACCCTGGTCGATCAGCGGCCGCGTTTCGTCGAGTTCTCACCTGAAGGCTCGCAACTCTGGGCCTCGGCGGAAATCGGCGGCACGGTGACCATTCTCGACGTCGCCACCCGCAAGGTCCTTAAGACCCTGACTTTCCAGATCAAGGGCGTGCACCCGGACAAGGTCCAGCCGGTGGGCATCAAGCTCAGCGCCGACGGCAAGTACGGTTTCGTCGCCCTCGGCCCGGCCAATCATGTGGCGGTGATTGACGCCAAGACCTTCGAGATTCTTGATTATCTGTTGGTCGGTCGTCGGGTCTGGCAGATGTCGTTCACCCCCGATCAAAAACAGTTGCTGGCCACCAACGGCGTCAGCGGCGATGTGTCGGTGATTGATGTCGACAGCCTCAAAGTGACCAAATCGGTGAAAGTCGGGCGCTATCCGTGGGGCGTGGTGGTGACGCCATGAACGCACTGGAAGTCAGTGAACTGAGCTTCGCCTATGGCGCGCGGGAGGCGTTGCGGCAGGTGAATTTCAGCCTGGCGCCCGGGCGTTTCGCGGCGTTGCTGGGGCCGAACGGCGCGGGCAAATCGACGCTGATTGCCCTGCTCACCCGGCTCTATGATTTGCAGCGCGGGGACATCCGGGTCGCCGGCTGCTCCTTGCGCAACGCGGCGCGTCCGGCGCTCAAGCAATTGGGCGTGGTGTTCCAGCAAAGCACGCTGGACCTGGACCTCAGTGTCGAGCAGAACCTGCGTTATCACGCCGCGCTGCATGGCATGTCCCGGCGCCAGACCGGCCTGCGGGTCGACGCCGAACTGGCGCGGCAGGCGCTGACCGAACGCCGTCGCGAGCGGGTGCGTGAACTCAATGGCGGTCACCGGCGCCGGGTGGAAATCGCCCGCGCCTTGCTGCATGAGCCACGGCTGTTGCTGCTCGACGAGGCCAGTGTCGGCCTCGATCCGGCCAGCCGGCTGGCGCTCAATCAACACATTCGCGACCTGTGTCGCGAGCAGCACATCAGCGTGCTCTGGACCACCCACTTGCTGGATGAAGTGCAGCCGAGCGATGACTTGCTGATTCTTCATCAGGGCCGTCTGGTGGCCAGCGGGCGGGCTGATGCCTTGAGCCAGGCGCATGGCGGCGACCTCGGTTCGGCCTTCACTCGCCTCACGACATCAGGAGCCGCCCTATGAATGCGTATTGGCAATGCTTCAGCGGCATCGTGCTGCGTGAATGGCTGCGCTTTGTGTTGCAGCGTACGCGGTTTCTCAGCGCGCTGGTGCGGCCATTGCTGTGGCTGCTGGTGTTCGCCGCCGGTTTTCGCGCGGCCCTCGGGATCGCGATCATTGAGCCCTACGACACCTACATCCCGTACGAGGTCTACATTATCCCGGGGCTGGCCTGCATGATCCTCCTGTTCAACGGCATGCAAGGTTCGCTGTCGATGGTTTACGACCGGGAGATGGGCAGCATGCGCGTGCTGCTGACCAGCCCCCTGCCCCGGACCTTCCTGCTGTGCAGCAAACTGTTGGCCACTTCGCTGATTTCGCTGTTGCAGGTGTATGCGTTTCTGGCGATTGCCTGGGTGTACGGCGTGCAGCCACCGGCCATGGGGCTGTTGATCGCCTTGCCGGCGTTGTTGCTGGTGGCGTTGATGCTCAGTGCGCTGGGCCTGCTGCTGTCCAATGCGATCCGGCAACTGGAGAACTTCGCCGGGGTGATGAATTTCGTGATCTTCCCGCTGTTTTTCCTGTCGTCGGCGTTGTATCCGCTGTGGAAGATGCGCGAATCCAGCGAGTGGCTGTACTGGCTGTGCGCGCTGAACCCGTTTACCCACGCTGTGGAACTGGTGCGGTTTGCCCTGTATGAGCGTTTCAATCCGCTGGCGCTGGCGGTGTGCACGGGACTGACGCTGCTGTTTGCCCTGCTCGCTGTCCTCACTTTCAACCCGCAACACGCCGCGCTGCGCAAAACCAGCTGACACCATCAATCCCCCTGTGGGAGCAGACTCGCTCCCACACGGGATCTGCGTCCTACAGATATTGCGAACAAATGAAGACCCACTGTGGGAGCGAGCCTGCTCGCGATAGCGGAGTGTCAGTCAATAGAGATGTTGAATGTTAAACCGCCATCGCGAGCAGGCTCACTCCCACAGGGGATTTGTGGTGCACTGGCGAGGGAAATTACTACTTTAGTACTGGTTTTCCTGTCTATCGTCGCATTCCCAATGCCCCGAGACTGGCATGTAATGGGTTCATAACTATAAGGATTGAACCCCCATGCCGCGTGCCCAACGTCGTCTGTTGCGCCCTTCCCTTGCTGCGCTGTCGCTGAGCCTGCTGCTGGGCGCCGCGCACGCCGATACACCGCTGTTCTCCGCCGACGGCTATCGCATCAGCCTCTATCGCAGCCCGACCCCGAATCAGCTTCAAGGCGCGGCCATCGTCGACACCGCCGCCTTGCAAACCCTGCTCACCCAGACACCGCGCCCGGTGCTGATCGACGTCTATCGCCGCCAATGGCTGCAAGGACAATTCATTGAAGACCAGCCCCACGAGAACCTGCCCGGCAGCCATTGGCTGGCCAATACCGGCGACGGCGACCTGACAGCTGACTGGCAGGGCTATTTTGCGCGTAACCTGAACGCATTGACCGCAGGAGACTTGGCGCAACCGCTGGTCTTCTACTGCCGCTCCGACTGCTGGCTGAGCTGGAATGCGGTAAAACGCGCCGCGGCCATGGGCTATAAGACACTGTATTGGTACCGCGACGGCCTGGACGCCTGGCAAGCCGCCAACCTGCCCGTTGAACCGGCCCGGCCCGAGCCCTTCCCCTGACCTTTACGCGTGCGTGTTGTTGCCACACCATAATGAAAATAATGAGGTGAAAGGCTATGTACAAAATTCTGATTGCCGACGATCACCCGCTGTTTCGCGAAGCCATTCATAACGTCATCAGCGATGGTTTTCCGGGCAGCGAGGTGATGGAAACCGCCGACCTCGACAGTGCCCTGCTGCTGACTCAGGAGCACGACGACCTGGACCTGATCCTGCTCGACCTGAACATGCCGGGCATGCACGGCCTCAATGGCCTGATCAACCTGCGCAACGAGGCGCCGACCATTCCGGTGGTGATCGTTTCAGCCGAGCAGGACAAGCAGATCGTGCTGCAAGCCATCACCTATGGCGCAGTGGGTTTCATCACCAAATCCTCGCCCCGGGTGCAGATGACCGAGGCCATCCAGCAGATTCTCAATGGCAATGTGTACTTGCCGCCGGACATCATTCGCACACAAAAGTCAGGCACCCATCGGCGCATGAATGACAACCCGAGCTTCCCGCCCGAACTGCTCCAGGCGCTGACCCGCAAGCAGTTGCTGGTGCTGGAACGCATGACCAAGGGCGAATCGAACAAGCAGATCGCCTACACCCTGGAAATCGCCGAAACCACAGTCAAGGCGCATGTCTCGGCGATCTTGCGCAAACTCAACGTGCACAACCGGGTGCAAGCGATTCTGAGTGCCGGGGATATTGATTTCGGGTCTTATCTGCGGCGTTGAATGTTGGGCATTCCCAGATCCCTGTGGCGAGGGAGCTTGCTCCCGTTGGGTCGCGAAGCGGCCCCCTCCAAACTTCCAGGTAAACCGAGTCGCCTGATTTACGACTGCTTCGCAGCCGGACGGGAGCAAGCTCCCTCGCCACAGAAAGCCTAGTCACCACAGGTCTGATGCCCGACGCGGCTAACGGGATGGGCCAAGCAAATGACTCATCGCCGTTTTCAGCTTCATCGGCCGTACAGGCTTATGCATCAACGTATGCCCCAACTCGCGAATCTGCTGCTTGAGCTCATTGCTGTAGTTGGCGGTAATCATCATCGCCGGGATCGCTGAACCGCGCCGGGCGTTGATCCGGGCCACGGCATCGACGCCGTTCTGCTCGTCATCGAGGTGATAGTCGGCAATCAGCAAGTCGGCTTCTTCGTGGTAGTTGTCCACCTGCCGCGCCAGGTCCTGCTCCGACAGTGCCGTGACCACCCGACACCCCCACCCTTCCAGCAACGTGCGCATGCCAGCGCAAATCGCCGCGTCGTTATCCAGCACCCACACCCGCGCTCCGCGCAGACGCTCGAGCATCGGCTCACTCATCAACAACGCTGGCTGAGCCTTGGGAGCCGTGGCGCTCAACGGCACCTCGACGGAAAACATCGAGCCCTTGCCCGGCCACGAACGCACGTGAACGCGATGACCGAGAATCCCGGCAATCTTCTCGACGATGGCCAGCCCCAGCCCCAACCCACGGTCCTGATCCGGACGCTGCACATCGCCCCGTTTGAACTCCTGGAAAATCTCTTCCAGTCGATTTTCGGCAATGCCCATCCCGCTGTCCCACACCTCGATCGTCAACCGCTGATGATGACGCCGACATCCGAGCACCACCCGACCGCTGTAGGTATAACGAATGGCGTTGCTCAGCAGATTGCGCAGGATCCGCGCCAGCAACTGAATGTCGCTGCGCACCAGCGCCGAACACGGGATGAAATGCAGCTCCAGCCCTTCATTGCGGGCCACCTGTGTGTACTCGGCCGCGAGGTTTTCCAGCAGCTCGCTCAGGGCGAACGGCGCGATGTCGGCTTTGATCACCCCGGCATCCAGTTTGGAAATATCCACCAGCGTGCCTAGCAGGTTTTCCACGTCCTCCAGCGAATTGCTGACATTGCGCACCAAAATCGCATTGGCCACCGGCTCGCGACGTTCCAGCAAAGCGCTGGTGAATAGCCGAGCCGCGTTGAGCGGTTGCAGCAGGTCGTGGCTCACGGCGGCGAGAAACTTGGTTTTCGACAGGTTGGCCTGCTCCGCCTCAAGTTTGGCCTCGCGCAAACGCGATTCCACGCGCCGGCGCTCGTCGATTTCACGCAGCAATTGGTCATTGAGGGTGGTCAGTTCGGTGGTCCGTTCGCGTACCCGCAACTCAAGATTCTGATAAGCCTGGTGCAGCGCCTCGGCCGTGCGGCGGCGCTCGGTGATGTCACGGATCAACACGAAGATCCCCACCACTTCCCCGGTGGCCAGGCGATTGGGCACGTAGGAGCGCAGCATGTAGCGCTCCTGATTGTTGATGTTGGTTTCGGCAAATTCGAACGTCACGCTCTCACCGGCCAAGGCCCTGGCCACGTAGGCCTCGAGGCGCTGGTAATGCTGCGCGCTGTGAACTTCGCGCAGGCTCTGCCCGAGCATCACGCCGCGAGGCCAGCAGTACCATTCTTCGTAGACCTTGTTGGTGAATTCGTAGACCAGATCGGCATTGAGGTAGGCGATCAGCGCGGGGACATGGTCGGTGATCAGGCGAATCCAGCGCTCGCTTTCGCTGAGGGCTTCGGCGTGCTGGTAACGTTCGGTGATGTCGGTGAAGGTGTTGACGAAGCCACCGGTGGGCAACGGATGCGTGCGGATTTCCAGCACCCGGCCATCGTAAAGACGTTGCTCGCATTCCTGCACGTGCCGCCCGTTGGCATCGCGACTGGCCGGGGTCAGCAGGGTCAACTCGCTGTCGCCGATCACTTCGGCAAACGGCCGATGGGCCGCCACCGGGGCGAGCCCGCTCAGTTCGAGGAAGCGCCGGTTCCACAGTTCCAGGATGCCTTCGGCATTGACCATGGCCACGCCTTGGGACAGGTTGTCGACCGCCCGTTGCAGCAAGTGCGATTTCTGCGCCACGGCTTGCTCGCGGCGCACGGTTTCGCTGAGTTTGACGTCAGTAATGTCGGTGAACAGGATCACCCGCCCACCTTCCTGCGTGGGCCGTTCGCTGACTTGCAGCCAGCGGCCGTCCTGCAAGCGATAGATCAGGTTTTCGTCGGCATGCCCACGGGGTTCTTCCGTGAACAAGCCGGTGGCGGACATCAGCCGTTTCACCTCGACCAGGCGCATGCCGGCGTTGATCCGCACCCGGCTGTTGTCCCAGAACGCCTTGAAACGGCTGTTGAACAAAACGATGCGCTGCTCGGCATCGAACAGCACAAAGGCATCGGAAATGCTCTCGATGGCATCGATCAGATGCTGATGCGCGGTTTCCGCCCGCAGGCGCGCTTCGCTGAGCAAGTGATTGCCCGACTTGAGCTCGGCCATGGCCTGGTTCAAGGCGTCGGTGCGCTCACGCACCTGCTCGGCCAGCACCACCGAATGCTGGAACGCCGCATAGGGATCATTGCCGCGCGTGACGCCGGATTCGATCCGCTCGATCAGCGCGCCGTTGATGCGCTGCAGTTTATGGTTCTCGTGGCGCAGGCTGGCGAGTTGCGCCTGCAGCTCAACGATGTCCAGGGGACCGGCCTCGGGCAATGGCAACCCCGGTGAAGGTCTGGTTGATGTGCATGCCATTGAACTGTTCTCCGTAGGTGTTGAAACCCATCACCCGTTGGTCGCGCAAAAACGTTCCGATCTGCTCCAGGCTGCCGCCGTCTTCCAGCTCCAGACGCCTGAGAAAACAGTCGCAGCCGATGGTCAGTAACAGGTCGCCGAGGCGCTCCTGCAAGCCTTCGAACAAGGTTTGCAGATTCGGCAGCATCGGGCCGGGGGTCATGACGGTGAGGACGATGCCGTTTTCCACGGCGCAGTAAAAACTCAGGCTCAGGTCTGGATGAACCTGCTGGATCGCCCGCACGTAATACTGATCGTTGATCCGCACCGCCAAGGGGTGTGAGGCGAAGACCCGGTGATCGAGTTCGGCCACCGGCACGCCGATGTGTCGGGCGTACTCCTCGGCAGCCGGCTCGGCATTCAGTTCAAAGACCCGGCGCGAGGCGCTGTCGGCTCCGGTGACCACCAGTTTCTCCGCCCTCGGCAAGATGTGGTGCGTGGTGAACACCTCGAAATCCAGCCAGGTGTTGACCAGCACCACCACCGCCGCGCCGCTGTGAAACTCGCCGCCGAAATAGACGTGGGTGTGGGTCAGGTAGTTGTCATCGCCGGCCGAACCGCCGAAATGCGGGATGTCGCCCAACGCCGCGCTCAACGCCGCGAGGACCATTTCTTCGCGGCTGGACAGACCATCGAGCAAGGTCAGGGCAAAGCTGTTGCCCTTGATCGGCGCCAGGGTGTTGCTGCGACAGCCGCTGGCCAGGCGCTCGACCATTTGCTGGGCGTCGATCAGGCTGAAGCGCTCCATCTCGCTGATCAGTTCGGCGTCGATGGAAAAATGCCGATGGTCGAATCCCACCGCCGTCACGCAATTGCGGCCGTAGCCCAGGGGCGTGATCTCCCCGGCGCTGGTGCAGCCGACCAGGCGAATGCCGCCGAAGCTCAGATGCAAGGCCTGGCCCAGCGCCTGCAAGTCGTACTCGGCGGAGCAGAAGAACAACACGAAGCCCAGATGCGGGTGCAATAACTGCCGCGCGAGCTCCTGAGCCACTTGTTGGGCATCGGTGGCCTGGGACATGCCGCTGACCACCCCTTCACTCTGGACCTGCTGCATGACCACCCCCGCAGGTGCGCGTGTATGAGACACGAGTGTACGAAGCCTGCGGGCTGCGACGTATGCTACTTGGGTAGCGGGTAGCCGCTTCGATGGTATGAGAGTCGGCGGGTTGACGGCTTGATGGCTGAAGCTTTTGTGGCGAGGAAGCTTGCTTCCGCTGGACTGCGCAGCAGTCTCCCAACCGGCCGATGCGCGACCAGAATAGGGACCGCTACGCGCTCCAGCGGAAGCAAGCTCCCTCGCCACAGGGGTAGGGTTCACAGATCAGCTTGTTACCAGTTCAACACCGCCCCCACCGCAAAAGTGTCGGTGTCTTCGTTCTGGGCGCTGGTGTCGTGGCCGTTGATTTCGAACTGGTTGTACTCGGCCACGAGTTTGAGGTTGTCGTTGACGTCATGGAACAACGCAATGCCGCGGGTTTCATAGTCCGCGCCGCTGCCGACCACACCATTGCCGTCGTCATTGGTCTTGCCGTAAGACAAGGCCAGGCGGTTTTTGCCCAGTTTGTACGAGCCTTGCAGCAAGTAGCCGTCGCTGTCGACGTTGCGCAGGGTCGGTTCGCCGGCGTTGTTGGTGAAGAACGGGTTAATCCCTTTGGCCTGGAAACCGGAGCCGGTCAGCGACAACCCGCCCATCTTCGCCTGCACACCGTAGCCGACGCCTTTGGAGGTGACCGATTCAACGGTGGAGTCGGTATTGTCCGACGTCTGGTAGCTGCCGTTGACCCAGCTGTAAATCTTCGCGCCGCCGACATCGAACTGATAGGTGACCTCGCTCTCGGTACGCGGATTCTCCTGATACGCCTTGCCCAACGGGCTGCTGTCGTTGGTGTCCACCGGGTCGAGAATCCCAACGGCCACCCGCAAACCCTCCATCACCGGGGTGCGATAGGTGATCTGCGAGGTCGGGAACGGGTACGGGTAACCCGTACCGATATTGCCGAACGACACGCCGCCACCGTCCACCAACCCCAGGGTATCGCTCACCTGGCCGTAACCGGCGAGCATTTCATCGAGCAGAATGTTGGAGCGGGCGAACAGGCCGAAGTCCTTGCCGATCAACACTTCGCCCCATTCCGGATTGGCCACGGTGCCGTAGAACTGCCGCACGTCGATGGCGGTGTCGGTGCCATTGGTCTGGCTGTCGTTGATGGTCACCCAGAACGAGGCCCGCGCACCGAGCTTCAGGTCATCGACCTGTTTGCCCATGTTGAAACCCAGGTAATTGGGCAGATAGCCCATTTTCACCCGCGCCTGTTTCCGGTCGTACTGGTCGCCGGCACGGTCCACATCGCTGTTCACGTAGAAGGCGTTGATGTAGCCGTCGGTTGAGAACGTGGTCTGGTCCTTGTCGTACAGCACGATCTCGGCCTCGGCCATCGTGCTCAAACCGAGGGTCGAGAGGCTGGCGATGAAGGCAGGCAAGTAACGATGCTTGAAGTTCTTATTGTTGTGCATGACGCGCTCCGCAGCGGGGGACTGGATGTCGGAGGCGATTATCGAAAGGGGACGGGCGGCGGCATACGCTGCCTTGGGGGCGGTTTTGAAGTGCTTTGGAGTGGCCGGGCGTGAGCGGCAAATTCGGTGTAAGACCGGGCTCAGGCACGGCCCGGAACTTTAGGTGTAAGACCGGCTAGGTCGCCGCTCTGAACAGCATGTAGGCCGCGACCACGACACACACGCTGGCAAAACCGATTTGCAGGGCCCGGGCCGGGACGCGCGCGCTCAGTTGTCGGCCGACGATCATGCCGACTACGCTGGCGACAATGAACGTTGCGCCCAGGGCATCAATCCTGACCCCGGCATGAAATGCCCCGATCACACCGATGGCGGAAATCAGGCTGATAACCATCAAGGAGGTGGCGACGATGCCGCGCATCTGCACATCGGTCAGTTGCTTGAAGGCCGGGACAATCAAGAAGCCGCCACCGACCCCGAGCAACCCGGAAACAACGCCGGTCACCGCGCCCAATGCCGCGAGGGTCGCGGTGCATTTGGCGGTCCAGGAAAAACGCCCGGTCTGCTGATCAAGCATGCAGTTCTTCTGACCCCAGTTGGCGTGGCCGTGGTCGCTCGGTCCTTCTTCCTGGCGCTCGCGACGCAACATCCGCCAGGCCACCATGACCATCAGCAGACTGAACAGAATCATCAGGATTTTTTCCGGCAACTGATGGGCGAAGTAGATGCCGACCGGCGAAAAAATCGCCCCCAGCAGTGCGATCAGCAACGCCGCGCGATAGCGCACCAGGCCATGGCGCAAACCATCAATGGCCCCGACCGCTGCCGCGCTGCCCACCGCAAACAACGCCACCGGCGCAGCCTGGGTCATGGTCAATCCCAGCCCCAGCACCAAGGCCGGCACTGCAAGAATGCCGCCCCCTGCCCCGGTCAATCCCAGGACGAGGCCCATCACCACGCCAAAAAAACCTGCCAACAGCATAAAACGCTCGTAATCCGTGGGAAAAAGCCGGGAACGCCCGGTATCGATGTCTGACAGGATAGAGCGCGTGCGAATTTTTTCCTTCAGCATTTAACGCGGGGCTGGTCAGCGCAGGGAAAATGACACTACCCTCTTGGCTCGTCCTGAAAGAAACGGCCACCATGCCTGCCTTGATTGAAGCTTTTTTAGACCCTGCCTCCTCGACCTACAGCTACGTGATTCATGAAGGTGCTGGCAGTCAATGCGCCATCGTCGACCCGGTCCTCGACTACGACCCCGCCGCCGGTCGCACCGCCACCACCCAGGCGGACAAAATCATCGCCTTCGTTCGCAAGCATCAGTTGCAAGTGCAATGGCTGCTGGAAACCCACGCCCATGCCGATCACCTGTCCGCCGCACCGTATCTGCGTCGCGAGCTGGGCGGCAAAATCGCCATCGGCCAGTCGATCAGCAAGGTCCAGGGCGTGTTCAAGGCCCTGTTCAACCTTGAGCCGGCATTTCGCAGTGACGGTTCGCAATTCGACCACCTGTTCGCCCCGGACGAATCATTCATGATCGGCCACCTCAAGGCCACGGCCCTGCATGTGCCCGGCCACACCCCGGCGGACATGGCCTATTTGATCGACGGTGACGTGATTCTGGTAGGCGATACTTTGTTCATGCCAGACGTGGGCACGGCCCGTTGCGACTTCCCCGGCGGCAATGCCCACCAGATGTTCGCCTCGATCCAAAAACTGCTGGCCTTCCCCGCCAGTGTCCGGCTCTACGTCTGCCACGACTACCCACCCGAAGGCCGCGAATCCCGCTGCATGACCACGGTCGGCGAGCAACGCAAAAGCAATATCCACGTCCATGATGGCATCGACGAAGCGGCGTTCGTCGCCATGCGCACCCAGCGTGATGCCGGGCTGGGCATGCCAACGCTGTTGCTGCCGGCGATTCAGGTGAATGTGCGGGCGGGGAATCTGCCGCCGGCGGAGGACAATGGCGCGACCTACCTGAAAATCCCCCTGAATAAACTCTGAAGCGATCGTTCCCACGCTCTGCGTCACATCCAGAAGCGGAACGCGGAGCGTCCCTGGCGGCATTCCCACGCAGAGCGCGGGAATGATCACTCTAGGCCCCCAAGGTCAGGCCATTTGCAGGCAACGGCAACGCGGTTTTATAGCGCACTTGCTTGAGCGCAAAGCTTGAGCGGATGTTGGCCACACCAGGCACTTTGGTCAGGAAGTCCATCATGAAGCGTTCCAGCGACTGAATGGTCGGCACCAGCACCCGGATCAGATAGTCCGGGTCCCCTGCCATCAAGTAGCATTCCATTACTTCCGGGCGATCCGAAATCGCTTCCTCGAAATGCTGCAACGCCTCTTCCACCTGTTTCTCCAGACTGACATGAATAAACACGTTCACGTGCAAACCCAACAAGTCGGCGTCCAGCAGCGTCACTTGCTCGCGAATCAGCCCTAATTCTTCCATCGCCTTGACCCGGTTGAAGCACGGCGTTGGCGACAGGTTCACCGAGCGTGCGAGGTCGGCGTTGGTGATACGGGCGTTCTCCTGAAGGCTGTTCAAAATGCCGATATCGGTACGGTCCAGTTTGCGCATGAGACAAAACCACCTGTTTTTTATGTTTATGCAGGTTTTTTATCCTCA
Organism: Pseudomonas sp. GW823-FHT02C02; assembly: GCF_058797635.1. Taxonomy (NCBI): domain Bacteria; kingdom Pseudomonadati; phylum Pseudomonadota; class Gammaproteobacteria; order Pseudomonadales; family Pseudomonadaceae; genus Pseudomonas; species Pseudomonas sp. GW823-FHT02C02. Next base: position 72,693 of record NZ_JBXAJV010000023.1, read on the forward strand.
AATGATCTCCCGCGCAACGAAACAGAGATAAATATTCTTCTGCGCCGGGCCTATGATTGTTGTAGGACAAGATTTCTTTTATCGAAGAATGACGGTCAGCTCACTACAAGAAATTCACAAGATCGAGCGTAGAAGCCATGAACCAAGCGTATGAACCGCTGCACCTGCACGTTCCCGAACCATCGGGCCGTCCTGGCTGCAAAACCGACTTCTCCTACCTGCGTCTGACCGACGCCGGCACGGTGCGCAAACCCCCAATCGACGTTGAACCCGCCGACACCGCCGACCTGGCCAAAGGCCTGATTCGCGTGCTCGACGACCAGGGTAATGCCCTCGGTCCATGGGCTGAAGGCGTACCGGTCGAGATCCTGCGAAAAGGCATGCGCGCCATGCTCAAGACGCGGATCTACGACAACCGCATGGTGGTCGCCCAGCGTCAGAAAAAAATGTCGTTCTACATGCAGAGCCTTGGCGAAGAAGCCATCGGCAGCGGCCAGGCCTTGGCGCTGAACGTCGATGACATGTGCTTCCCGACCTACCGCCAGCAAAGCATCCTGATGGCACGCGATGTACCGCTGGTAGACCTGATCTGCCAACTGCTGTCCAACGAGCGCGATCCGCTCAAGGGCCGTCAGTTGCCGATCATGTATTCGGTCAAGGACTATGGCTTCTTCACCATTTCCGGCAACCTCGCCACCCAATTCGTACAAGGTGTGGGCTGGGGCATGGCCTCGGCGATCAAGGGCGACACCAAAATCGCCTCGGCGTGGATTGGCGATGGCGCCACCGCTGAATCCGACTTCCACACCGCCCTCACCTTTGCCCACGTTTACCGTGCGCCAGTGATCCTCAACGTGGTCAACAACCAGTGGGCGATCTCGACGTTCCAGGCGATTGCCGGTGGTGAAGCCACTACGTTCGCCGGTCGTGGCGTGGGTTGCGGCATTGCCTCCCTGCGGGTCGACGGCAACGATTTCGTCGCGGTCTACGCCGCCTCTGCCTGGGCCGCCGAACGCGCTCGCCGCAACCTCGGCCCCACGATGATCGAATGGGTCACCTACCGCGCCGGCCCTCACTCCACTTCCGATGATCCGTCCAAATACCGTCCTGCCGACGACTGGAGCTACTTCCCGTTGGGCGACCCGATTGCGCGCCTCAAGCAGCACCTGATCAAGATCGGCCACTGGTCCGAAGAGGAACACGTTGCCGTCAGCGCCGAACTGGAAGCCGAAGTGATTGCCGCCCAGAAAGAAGCCGAGCAGTACGGCACCCTGGCCGGTGGCCAGATTCCAAGCGCCGCGACCATGTTCGAAGACGTCTATAAAGAGATGCCGGAGCACTTGAAGCGCCAGCGTCAAGAGTTGGGGATCTGACATGAACGATCACAACAATAATATCGAGTTGGAAACCGCCATGACCACGACCACCATGACCATGATCCAGGCCCTGCGCTCGGCCATGGATGTGATGCTTGAGCGTGACGACAACGTCGTGGTGTTCGGCCAGGACGTCGGTTACTTCGGCGGTGTGTTCCGCTGCACCGAAGGCCTGCAGACCAAGTACGGCACCTCCCGGGTGTTCGATGCGCCGATCTCAGAAAGCGGCATTGTCGGCGTTGCCGTGGGCATGGGTGCCTACGGTCTGCGCCCGGTCGCCGAGATCCAGTTCGCCGACTACGTGTACCCGGCGTCGGACCAGATCATTTCCGAAGCCGCGCGCCTGCGCTATCGCTCGGCCGGCGAGTTCACCGCACCGATGACCCTGCGCATGCCTTGCGGCGGCGGCATCTACGGCGGCCAGACCCACAGCCAAAGTATTGAGGCAATGTTTACTCAGGTCTGCGGCTTGCGCACGGTCATGCCGTCCAACCCTTACGACGCCAAAGGCCTGCTGATCGCCTCCATCGAAAACGATGACCCGGTGATCTTCCTCGAGCCAAAACGCCTGTACAACGGCCCGTTCGACGGCCACCACGACCGCCCGGTAACCCCGTGGTCGAAACACCCGGCCGCCCAGGTCCCGGACGGTTACTACACCGTGCCGCTGGACGTTGCCGCCATCGCCCGTCCCGGCAAGGACGTGACCATCCTGACCTACGGCACCACCGTCTACGTGTCGCAAGTCGCCGCGGAAGAAACCGGGATCGACGCTGAAGTCATCGACCTGCGCAGCCTGTGGCCGCTGGACTTGGACGCCATCGTCAAATCGGTGAAGAAAACCGGCCGCTGCGTGATCGTTCACGAAGCGACCCGCACCTGCGGCTTCGGCGCCGAACTGGTCGCCTTGGTGCAAGAGCATTGCTTCCACCACCTGGAAGCGCCGATCGAACGCGTCACCGGTTGGGACACTCCCTACCCGCACGCGCAAGAGTGGGCGTATTTCCCTGGTCCGTCCCGAGTGGGCGCGGCGTTGAAACGGGTCATGGAGGTCTGAATGGGCACGCACGTTATTAAAATGCCGGACATTGGCGAAGGCATTGCAGAAGTTGAATTGTCGGTATGGCACGTCAAGGTTGGCGACATGGTCGTCGAAGATCAGGTGCTGGCCGATGTGATGACGGACAAGGCGATGGTCGACATCCCGTCTCCGGTGCACGGCAAGGTGATTGCGCTGGGCGGACAGCCAGGCGAAGTCATGGCGGTGGGCAGCATCCTGATCAGCATTGAAGTCGAAGGCGCGGGCAACGTTAAAGAGTCGGCTCAGCCGGCAGCCCCTGCGGTGAAAGAAGCGCCGGTTGCGACGCCGAAAGTTGAGCCCGTGGTCGCAAGCAAACCGGTCGTTGCAGCAGCGCCCCGAGCCGCCGTTTGCCAAGGCCCGATGGTCGCTCGCGAAGCCGACGAACGCCCGCTGGCCTCCCCGGCCGTGCGCAAGCATGCGCTGGACCTCGGCATCCAGTTGCGTCTGGTCCGTGGCACCGGCCCTGCCGGTCGCGTGTTGCACGAAGACCTCGACGCCTATCTGGCCCAGGGTCAGCAGCCGCAATCGACCGTGGCCGCCGCTTACGCCCAGCGTAACGACGAAGAACAAATCCAGGTCATCGGCATGCGCCGCAAGATCGCCCAGCGCATGCAGGATGCCACTCAGCGTGCCGCGCACTTCAGTTATGTCGAAGAAATCGACGTCACCGCCGTTGAAGAACTGCGCGCGCACCTGAACGAAAAACACGGGGCGACCCGAGGCAAGCTGACATTGCTGCCGTTCCTGGTCCGCGCACTGGTTGTCGCCCTGCGCGACTTCCCGCAGATCAATGCCCGTTACGACGACGAAGCCCAGGTTATCACCCGCCTCGGCGCCGTCCACGTGGGCATCGCCACGCAAGCCGACATCGGCTTGATGGTGCCAGTGGTGCGTCACGCCGAAGCCCGCAGCCTGTGGGACAACGCGGCCGAAATCGCCCGTTTGGCCACGGCCGCACGTAATGGCAAGGCCAGCCGCGATGAACTGTCCGGCTCGAGCATCACCCTGACCAGCCTCGGCGCGCTGGGCGGCATCGTCAGCACGCCGGTGCTGAACCTGCCGGAAGTGGCGATCGTCGGCGTCAACAAGATCGTCGAACGCCCGATGGTGGTCAAAGGCCAGATCGTGATTCGCAAGATGATGAACCTCTCCAGCTCCTTCGATCACCGCGTGGTCGATGGCATGGACGCGGCGCAATTCATCCAGGCCATCCGTGGTTTGCTCGAACAACCCGCCACCCTGTTTGTGGAGTAAGAGATGCAGACTTTGAACACCACTCTGCTGATCATCGGCGGCGGCCCTGGCGGTTATGTGACGGCGATCCGTGCCGGCCAGTTGGGCATCTCGACCATTCTGGTGGAAGGCGAATCGTTGGGCGGTACGTGCCTGAACATCGGCTGCATTCCGTCGAAGGCGTTGATTCATGTCGCTGAACAGTTCCATCAGACGCAACACCACAGCCAGCACTCTGCGCTGGGCATCAGCGTCTCCGCGCCAACCCTCGACATCGGCAAAAGCGTCGAGTGGAAGGACGGCATCGTTGATCGCCTGACCACCGGCGTCGCGGCGCTGTTGAAAAAGAACAAAGTCCAGGTCATTCAAGGCTGGGCGAAAGTGATTGATGGCAAAACCGTGGAAGTAGGCGATACGCGAATCCAGTGCGAGCACCTGGTGCTGGCCACGGGCTCGAAAAGCGTGAACCTGCCGATGTTGCCGATTGGCGGACCGATCATCTCCTCCACCGAAGCCCTGGCCCCGACGTCCGTGCCGAAACGCCTGGTCGTGGTCGGTGGCGGTTACATCGGTCTGGAGCTCGGAATTGCCTATCGCAAACTCGGCGCTGACGTGAGCGTGGTCGAGGCGCAGGAGCGCATTCTGCCGGCCTACGATGCCGAAATGACCCAGCCGGTACACGACGAACTGAAAAAACTCGGCGTAAAGCTTTACTTGAAGCATAGCGTCCAAGGCTTTGATTTTTCTAGTAATACACTGCAAGTTTTGCAACCGGGTGGCGACACCCTGAACCTGGAAACGGATCAGGTGCTGGTGGCCGTCGGTCGCAAGCCGAATACCCAGGGCTGGAACCTTGAAGCGCTGAATCTGGACATGAACGGCTCGGCGATCAAGATCGACCACCGCTGCCAGACCAGTATGCGCAACGTGTACGCCATCGGCGACCTGAGCGGCGAACCGATGCTCGCGCACCGGGCCATGGCTCAGGGCGAGATGGTGGCCGAACTGATCAGCGGCAAATCCCGCGAGTTCAACCCGACCGCCATCGCTGCCGTGTGCTTCACCGACCCGGAACTGGTGGTGGTCGGCAAGACCCCGGACGACGTCAAGGCTGCCGGCCTGGACTGCATCGTTTCCAGTTTCCCGTTCGCGGCCAATGGCCGGGCGATGACGCTGGAATCGAAAAGCGGCTTCGTGCGCGTCGTGGCACGCCGTGACAATCATGTGATTGTTGGCTGGCAAGCGGTGGGTGTGGGCGTTTCGGAGTTGTCGACGGCGTTTGGCCAGAGCCTGGAAATGGGCGCTCGGCTGGAAGACATTGCCGGCACGATTCATGCGCATCCGACGCTGGGCGAGGCGGTGCAAGAAGCCGCGCTGCGCGCTTTGGGGCATGCACTGCACCTGTGATTCAGAACATGGATGGCGGCATAGATGACCCCATCGCCAGCAGGCCAGCTCCCACATTTGCAATGCCTTCTCCTGTGGGAGCCAGCCTGCCAGCGATTTCTTGAGGTCAACTCGATTTATCTGTCTGTCATCCGATAGTCCGGGCTGCGAAACAGGCCCGTAATGAAGTATTGTTGTCCCCATCCAGAAAAACGTCAGAAGCCTTGAACCGTTTCGGCGGTTGTTAAGTGATAGAGGGTGTCATGGGTAACGAAAGCATCAATTGGGACAAGTTGGGTTTTGACTACATCAAGACAGACAAGCGCTATCTGTCGCACTGGCGTAATGGCGAGTGGGACACAGGCACCCTGACCGAAGACAACGTGCTGCACATCAGCGAAGGCTCCACTGCCCTTCACTATGGCCAGCAATGCTTCGAGGGCCTGAAGGCTTATCGTTGCAAGGACGGTTCGATCAACCTGTTCCGCCCGGATCAGAACGCCGCCCGCATGCAACGCAGCTGCGCCCGTCTGCTGATGCCGCAGGTGTCCACCGAGCAGTTCGTCGAAGCGTGCAAGGAAGTGGTCCGCGCCAACGAGCGTTTCATCCCGCCTTACGGCACCGGCGGCGCGCTGTACCTGCGTCCGTTCGTAATCGGCGTGGGTGACAACATCGGCGTGCGTACCGCCCCCGAGTTCATCTTCTCGATTTTCTGCATTCCGGTCGGCGCTTACTTCAAAGGTGGCCTGACCCCGCACAACTTCCTGATCTCCAGCTACGACCGCGCCGCTCCACAAGGCACCGGTGCAGCCAAGGTCGGTGGCAACTACGCGGCCAGCCTGATGCCAGGTTCCCAGGCCAAGAAAGCCCACTTCGCCGACTGCATCTACCTCGACCCGATGACCCACACCAAAATCGAAGAAGTCGGCTCGGCCAACTTCTTCGGGATCACCCACGACAACAAGTTCGTCACGCCGAACTCGCCGTCGGTCCTGCCAGGCATCACCCGCCTGTCGTTGATCGAACTGGCCAAATCGCGTCTGGGCCTGGAAGTGGTTGAAGGTGACGTGTTCATCGACAAGCTGTCCGACTTCAAGGAAGCCGGCGCTTGCGGTACCGCTGCGGTGATCACACCGATCGGCGGCATCAGCTACAACGACCATCTGCATGTGTTCCACAGCGAAACCGAAGTCGGCCCGGTCACCCAGAAGCTCTACAAAGAGCTGACCGGTGTTCAAACCGGTGACGTCGAAGCGCCAGCGGGCTGGATCGTCAAGGTCTGATCTGACCCCAGCAGCATCGAAGCCCTCCTTCGCTTTAGCGATGGGGGGCTTTTTTTATCAGCGCTGCCCGGCTTCTCCCCGCGCAATACGTTTACCTCCCCTGCCCTTGATTCCACTCGCCTGGCCGTCCTGTTGCTTACCCGTGCGTGCCTGGGTGATCAGTCCCGGAATCAGCGCTCCTTCCGGCAGGTTTTTCCAGAACCGGGCCGGCAAATGCCCTTGCATGACTTTCGGGTTCAGGCGCGCCGGATTGAAGATGTGGCTGTAGTAGGTCAGCCACATGTCGCTGTGCGGGTCGTCGACGTTTTGCGCCAGCTGCTGCCATTCAATTGGGCACTGGCGTTGGTGGATCAACTGCTCACCGTCGTAGTAGACCCCGTCCCTGGGCGTTGCAATCAACCAGCGATGCCGGCCCATGCGCCCGATAAAATGTTCACTGGCACTGTGCAGGATGTCATGGGCCGGTTCATGCCAGGCAACGTATTGCGGGCCCTCACTTTCAGGCATTGCGACGAATCGTACGAATGCATGTAAGTGATGAGATTCACGCTGTACCTGTTTGATTCTTCTATGAAATTCACTGCCTAATTTGTCTCCGGCCAGCATGGCGGTGCGGTCACCATGACTGACCCGCCACAGCACTTCGTACAACAGACTCCAGCGCTGATCCCCCCGATAACGAGCGGCGCGCTCCAGGGTGTCCAACAGCGTTCGCGGTATTCGTGCGTGAAACGGCCCCTGGGTTTGAGGTGGCGCATCGTCGCTGGCGAACAGATCGCAGACGCCTTCACTGGCCCAACTCACCTGGCTCGGGTCCACCTCATGGCTGAGCAGCCAGCGCGCCTGCTGGCGCCACGTGTCGAACAGGTCATCGCAATCGAGGCTGATCATCCCCATAACCCCATTTGTTGCGGCTGCGGCCGGTCGCGCAATTGCTGATACAGCAAATGGCTGGTGACCTCGGCCTGCTGCGGGTGGTAATCGCTGGTGATGAAGAACGGTTTGGCCTTGGCCAGCACGCAACGCATCCGGGTCAGGTCTTCGTAGCGGATGCGGCGCTGACGGCGCAATTCCACCAGGCGCTCGGTGGTGCGAAGGCCAATTCCGGGAATGCGTGCGATCAACGATGCCTCGGCGCGATTGAGGTCCAGTGGGAAGATCTCGCGGTTCTCCAATGCCCACGCCAGTTTCGGATCGATGTCGAGCGCCAGGTGCCCGGGCCCCTTGAACAGTTCGCCAGCGGTAAAGCCGTAGCTGCGCAACAAGAAGTCCGCCTGATACAAACGGTGCTCGCGCATCAATGGCGGCGCGGCCAGCGGCACGCTTTTCGGGCTGTTGGGGATCGGGCTGAACGCCGAGTAATAGACCCTTCGCAAACTGAAGTTGCCGTACAACGCCTGGGCGCTATGGAGAATGGTGCTGTCATCGGTGTCATCAGCACCGACGATCATCTGCGTGCTCTGCCCGGCCGGGGCAAATTTCGGTGCGCGGGGTTCGTTGAGTACGGTCTGGACACCGGTGTAGATGGTTTGCATCGCTTGCTTGATCGAGCCCAGCTGTTTCTCCGGGGCCAGGGTTTGCAGGCTGGCGTCGGTGGGCAGTTCAATGTTCACGCTCAAGCGATCGGCATAGCGCCCCGCTTCCTCGATCAGCGCCGGATCGGCTTCGGGAATGGTCTTGAGGTGGATGTAGCCTCGGAACTCGTGGTCTTCGCGCAGCAGTTTGGCCACGCGGATCAGTTGCTCCATGGTGTAGTCCGCCGAGCGAATGATCCCGGAACTGAGAAACAACCCACTGACGCAGTTGCGCCGGTAGAAATCCATGGTCAGCGTCACCACTTCTTCCGGCGTGAAGCGTGCGCGTGGCACGTCGCTGGAACGTCGATTGACGCAATACTGGCAGTCATAAAGACAGAAGTTGGTCAGCAGAACCTTCAGCAATGATACGCAGCGGCCGTCCGGCGTGTAGCTGTGGCAAATGCCCATGCCGTCGGTCGAGCCCAGGCCGCTCTTGCCCTCGGAACTACGCTTCGGCGCGCCACTGCTGGCGCAAGACGCGTCGTACTTGGCGGCGTCGGCGAGAATGCTGAGCTTGTCGATGAGTTCCATGGGGCACGCCTATTACTGTGTGGATATACAGTATAGGGTCGACCTTCAAGGCACAAGTCATCAGCGAACCCTTGGTCGGGTCAGATCACATCACGCGCAGGTAGCGGTGGGCGTTGTTCGCGGATGGGTTGCACGGTTGGCTGCGCCAGCGTCAGGTCGAACTGTGCACCCAATTCCTTGCGCCCCAGCGCCGTCAACGCCAGCGCCCTGCTGTCCAGATCCTGCGTCACCCATTTGCGCTTGATCGCGGTTTGCAGCAACGCCGCCCCCAGCGAACCTCCCAAATGTGGCCGACGCATACTCCAGTCCAGGCATGGGCACGCGAAGCGGCGACGCAAGGTGTTCAGGTCATTGACTTCAATGCCCAACCTTTCCATCAACGCCTCGCCGCTGTCGCTCAGGCGATAAGCCTGCTCGTCAGTTTCCAGCAACCAGCCTTTTTCCAGCATCCGGTCGTGCAGTAGCACCGCCAGCGTCCCGGCCATGTGGTCATAGCAAGTGCGGGCGAATTGCAGGCGATCCGGTGTACGCGAGGTGAAAGTCGGCGCAGTGTTCTGGCCGATCACCATCAGCGCTTCCAGGGCCTGGGCCACGCGCTGGTCGGCGAGGCTGTAATAACGATGGCGACCCTGCACGTGCAAACGCAGCAGCGCCAGCTCCTTGAGCTTGGCCAGGTGAGCGCTGGCGGTGGAAGCGCTGACATCGGCAATCGCCGCCAGCTCAGTGCTGGTGCGGGCGTGGCCGTCCATCAGCGAACAGAGGATTTTCGTCCGGGCCGGTTCCGCAATGGCCGCGGCCACTTGAGAGACGCCGATGTCGTGTTGTTCAACGTTCATATTTCGCTCCCGGACGAATCAAGACCGTTTCGAACTGGAGATAGTAGCAACACTTCTCCCACCACGAACAAGGCTGCGACCCATGGACCCGATCATCGCTGCGACTCATACCGATCCCTATCCCCATTACGCCCGGCTGCGCGCCGAGGGTGGGCTGGTGTTTCACCAAGGACTGAAATTGTGGGTGGCGAGCAGCGCCCAGGCCGTTGCGGCGGTGCTGGCGAACCGGAATTGCCATGTCCGACCGGCCGCTGAGCCGGTACCCAAAGGGATTGCCGACGGCATGGCCGGCAAGGTATTCGGGCAATTGATGCGGATGAATGAGGGCGAGCGCCAGCGTTGCCCGAGGTCGGCGATTGAGCCGGGTTTGGCGCTGATTGATGTGGACGAGGTCAACGCACGGGTGAGCGCGCGGTTGATCACGCCGGATGCCGACGGGTTGTACAACGCCATGTTCCGCGGGCCGGTTTGCGTGGTGGCGGCGCTGTTGGGGTTTTTACCGGCTCAGGGCCGGGCGATCAGTGAGCTGACGGAGGATTTCGTGGCATGTCTGTCGCCGCTCAGTGATCCGCTGCAATTGGAGACTGCCCACGCTGCCGCTGAGAAATTAAGGGGGCATTTCGTTGAATTGCTGGATGATTCGGGCAATAAAAGCTCACTGCTCGGCGGGATTCGAGCGCGCTTCGCGGGTGATCCTGAAATGTTGATTGCCAATCTGATCGGGCTGTTTTCCCAGACGTATGAAGCCACCGCCGGACTGATCGGCAACGCAATGTTGGCGTTGATTAAAAACCTGTCGCTGCTACGCGACTCGACACCCGTTGACGACTTGATCGCCGAAGTTCAGCGCTTCGACCCTTCGGTGCAGAACACCCGCCGGTTTGTCGCAGCACCGTGCGAAATCGAGGGTGTAAGTCTCAATGCCGGCGATGTGGTTCTGGTGCTGCTGGCTTCGGCCAATCGAGACCCCCAACTCAATGAGAGTCCCGACGCATTCATTCTGGATCGCCCGCAGCGGCGCAGTTTTACGTTTGGTGCGGGGCGGCATCAATGTCCGGGGCAACTGCTGGCGTTGGGGATTGCCAGTGCCACGTTGAGCGAAATTCTGCTGCATCCCCCTGCACTGGATCGATTGGCCTGGAAGTACCGGCCTTCGCTGAACGGGCGTATTCCAGTCTTTAGCGAGTATTCCCCGTCGCCGCAATAAAGGTCATCGCCACCAAAGGTCATATTGACTACAGAGCAGTCGTTACGACTACTTTTCAATGGAGTCAAAGTAACAACAGAGCCTCCACAACCCGCGTCCTGCCTGACATCCCGGACTGGCCCGTTTTTTGATCACACACTTACGTTTTCGATCAACCAACGATCGCCCCCTAAAGACAGGCTGGATTATCAGGAAGAGGATTACTGCATGCTCAACGAATTTCACAATCGCTTGGCCGTCGTTACTGGCGCGAGTTCCGGCATCGGCCTGGCTGTTACCGAACAGCTATTGGAGCAAGGCGCTCGCGTATTGGCGATGTCACGCCAGATAGGTGGCCTGGGCGAATTGGCGGAACGCTACAAGGATCAACTCGCCTGGGTGGCCGGAGATATCACCCGCCAAGAGGACCTCGCCCGGCTCGGCACTCGCGCCGAAGCCTTGGGGCCAGTGGATTTCGTGGTGCCCAATGCCGGCATTGCGCAACTGGCCGATGGCCTGGATGTAGCCGCCTTCGACCGACAGTGGGCGGTCAACGGCGCCGGTGCGCTGAACACCTTGGCCTGCCTGCGCAGCCACCTTGCGGCGACCGCGTCGGTGGTGTTCATCGGCACGTTCCTGGCCAACGTGACCTTTCCTGGTCTGGCCGCCTACATCGCCTCGAAAGCAGCGCTGATGGCGCACGTCCGGACCCTGGCCGTAGAATTGGCGCCTCACGGCATCCGTATCAACACCGTATCGCCAGGCCCTACGGCTACCCCGATCTGGTCGACGCTAGGCTTGAAGCCTGCGGAACTGGGCGATGTCGCCAACTCGGTGAACCAGCGGCTGCTCGACGGAGAGTTTCTAAAACCGAGTGCCGTGGCAGACGTCATCCTGTTCCAATTGAGCCGTGGCGCACGTAGCGTGTACGGCCAGGATTGGGTGGTCGACAGCGGGTACACCCTGCGCTAGACCCGCATTTGTCTGCGCTTCAGGACGCCACGATCACGCCAGTCGATCCGCGACAAACTCGACAAAGGCGTGCAACTTTGGCAACGATTTCCTGGAGCGCGGATACACCATCTGCACCGGTTTGGGCGGCGGTACGTAGGCGTCCATGATCCTCACCAGCTCACCTTTGGCCAACGCCGTCGACACCAGAAAGTCGGGCTGCATCAAAATCCCCTCCCCAGCCACGGCCGCCTGCAACAACACCTGACCGTCATTGCTCTTCAACACGGCGCTTTCGGGCCAGGGCACTTCGCTGGCGCCGTTTCTCAGCGGCCAGGCAAACCGGTTGTTCCAGGACGTATGAGTGAGAATTCGGTGCCGGTGCAAGTCCTCGGGGGACTGCGGTTCCTGCCATTTTTCCAGATACCGGGGCGAAGCGCAGATCACCATGCGATACGGCGGCAACGGCGTGGCCAGCAGGTTGACGCCAATCAGCTCGGAAATCCTGAAGGCCAGATCGAATGACGTCTCGTACAGATCGATCACTTCATTGCTCAAAATCAGCTCGACCTGGATCTGCGGATAACGCTGCATGAATTCGGACACCAGCGGCCCGACCAGGGAAACGCCGAGACTCATCGGCGCGGTGATGCGCAACAGGCCGCTGGGTTCCGGGCTGGACGCTTCCACCCGACTGAACGCGTAGTTCACTTGCTCCAGCGCCAGTTTGGCTTCTTCGTAAAACAGCCGCCCCTCGCCCGTGATGGATTGCCGACGCGTGGTGCGTTTAATCAGCTGGGTATTGAGGGTTTTCTCCAGCCCCTGGATATGCCGCCCGACCATCACCGCCGACATCCCGACTTCACTGGCCGCATCGGCGAAGCTGCCCGCCTCGACCACGGCGACGAAGACTTCCATTTGCCTGAGTTTGCTCATGTCCCTGCCTTGCATTCAATACATCAGGTTAAAGGAGTAATAACCGGCGATGCGTTTATCACCCGGGACTTTGTCCCTAGAGTCACTGCAATAAAGTGCATAACGAGGCGCCATTGATGCAAACCCTACTGGACATGTCACTGAGTTCTTTTGCGCGGTCAGACCTGTTGCAAGGCCCGACGCCGATTCAGCGCGCCGAACGCCTGGAACAACTGCTGGGTTTGAAGGCACAAGGCATCGGCCTGTTTCTCAAGCGCGATGATCACATGTTGATCGGCGGTGGCGGCAACAAACTGCGCAAACTCGAATTCCACCTCGGCGCGGCGCTGGCGGCCGGGGTCGACACGGTCATCACCATCGGCGGCCTCCAGTCCAACCATGCACGGCTAACGGCCGCCGTGTGCGCCCGCCTGGGCATTGCCTGCGAATTGATCCTGACCCGTTCGGTGCCCAAAGCCGAAGTGGACTACGAGCTCAACGGCAACGTCCTGCTCGATCAGTTGTTCGGCGCCGACATACGGGTGCTTGCCGGCGGAAGCGACTCGCTTACCGAGGCCGAGAAACGCGCCGCCCACCTTCGGGAAGCCGGGCGCACAGTGTTGGTGATACCAACGGGTGGCTCAACGCCGCTGGGCAGCCTCGGTTACGCACGCTGCGCTGCGGAGATCGCGCAGCAGGAAACGCAACTCGGCCTCACCTTCAACCAGGTGGTCGTGCCCAATGGCAGCGCCGGCACCCACGCCGGACTCGCTGCAGGGTTCCAGGTGCTGGGTCGGGGTACGTCGGTGGTCAAATCGTATTCGGTCTTGTCTGATCGGGACACGTCAGCGGACAGAACCGTGCGACTGACTCAGGACGCACTGACGTTATTGGGCAGCAGCGCCGTCGTTGAGGCGTCAGAGATTGTGATTGATGGCAGTCAACTGGGCGACGGTTACGGTCTGCCGACCCCCGCCATGCTCGACGCGGTGCGCCTGATGGCTCGCGCGGAAGGTCTGTTGATTGACCCCGTGTATTCCGGGAAAGCGTTTGCCGGGCTGTTGGGTGATATCAGGCAGGGCCGTTTCCAGCGCGGTGACAACCTGCTGTTTGTGATGACCGGGGGAACGCCGGGGTTGTATGCGTATCGGGAGACGTTTCAGGTCTGATCCGAAAGGTTAAGGGAATCTGTGGTGAGGGTGCTTCTTCCCTCACCAAATTTGGAAAAAACGACCGAACATTCAGAAAAAACTTACATCCATTTAATGCCCATTGCTATAGCGTCCGCATCGTTTACAAAAGTTGAAACAAGGATGCTCATGGCTAGCAAGACACACACACCTGCGGTTCAAAACCCACCGTCACGCGACGGGCACCCGGCTTGCAACAACCGCCAGGATCACTCGGGAATAGATCAGCAGGCCCACTACGTTTTCTGGATCAGTGGATTTTCAAAAGGTGATGATGAGGGTGACTTCTTAAGGTACGAACTGACCGTTCTACCTGAATTTGAAGCTGCAATATTGAATGTACTTGGCTGGAACAATCTTGATGAAAGCGCCTATGGGGATTGTTTACTGACTGCCGAGCAAATTATAAAAATCGCCATCGCCATTGATGTGCAGCTACCGACTGACCTGGACCTCTTCATAGGCGTGCGGGAATAGTGGGGAAAGCTGTTTGATTGCAGCGAGGGGCTTGCCTCCTCGCAGCACCAGCCATTTCAGCCCACGCGCCAATCAATCATCCCGCGTCAGCACTTCCAGCAATTCAATCTCGAAAATCAAATTCGAATTCGGCGTGATCGCGCCCATCGTCCGCTCGCCGTAGGCCAAATGCGCCGGCACCCACAATTTGCGCTTGCCGCCCACCTGCATGCCCATAATTCCCTGATCCCAACCCTTGATCACCCTCCCTGTGCCAATCACACACTGAAAAGGTTTGCCACGACTGTAGGACGAATCGAATTCGGTGCCGTCTTCCAGCCAGCCGCGGTATTGGGTGGTGATCAGCGCGCCTTTGACGGCGGCTTTGCCGGCGCCCACTTCAAGATCGATTATCTGCAATTCATCATTCATCACGTTCACTCTATTGTTCTCACACCCGACAGGGCCCAATGGGCGCCGTTTTCCCAGAAATGTGCGCCATTGGCAACCCATTCGGAACGGTTTTCGGCATTAACCTCAACTAAGATAAGCAACACCAAGACACTCGGATCAATATGACACGATGGCAACCCCTGAATGAATGACGTCTGGACCAGCGCAGCCATCGGCTCAGTGATGCTTGCCCTGATCATTGCGCTGATCTGCCGCGAGCGCTCGCTGCAAAAACAATTGACCGAGCAACGCGCGCTGATCGCCAGCCTGTCCGAAGGCCTGCACATTCGCCAGGACGGCGACGCCGAGCGTTTCAAGCGCAGCCAATACTTCGCCCGCATCGGCACCTGGGACTGGGATGTCGACACCGACAAGCTCTACTGGTCGGACGCGATCTACGGGATGTTCGGTTTCAAGATCGGCGAGGTCACACCCTCCTACGCACTGTTCTGCGCCTGCGTACACCCGGACGACCGGGCCAACGTTCGGGCCGGGGAGCTGCGATGCCTGGAAACCGGTGAAAACCATGACGAGGAATACCGCGTGGTCTGGCCCGACGGCAGCATTCGCTGGCTGCGGGAAACCGGCAACGTGGTCAAGAACGACCATGACGCAACCATCAAGATGATGGGTGTGGTGCGCGACATCACCGAGGAAAAAGCCTCGGCCAGTTACCTGCAACACCTGGCCCATTACGACCCGTTGACCGGCCTGCCCAATCGCCTGGTGCTTGAAGAACGTCTGTGCGAAGCGCTCGAACAGGCACGGGTCAGCGCCACCCGGGTGGCATTAGTGTTTGTCGATCTCAACGGGTTCAAGGCGATCAACGACCACTACGGTCATGCGGCCGGCGACCGGGTCCTGATCACGACCGCTACGCGATTGAAGAAAATCCTGCGCTCGACCGACACCGTTGCCCGAATCGGCGGCGATGAATTCGTGGTCATTCTGCAAGGGTTGCCCCAAGGTGTCAGCCTGCAAGACGAGGCTCGCACCATCTGCCAGAAAATCTTCGTCGAACTGTCACCGCCCATCACCATCGGCAACGACCAACGCCACATCGGCACCAGCCTCGGGGTCGCGGTATTCCCGGACCATGCGCCGAGCATGGACCGGTTGATTCATATAGCGGACCTGGCGATGTATGAGGCGAAACGCAGCGGGAATAATCAGTATCGGTTGGGCACTGAAAGCCCGGTGCGCGCTCACAGCGAGTAGCCGTTCGACCTAACGCTCAACCGGCGTAATGTCCACAATCGTGCCGTTGGTGATCATCACCATCATGTACTTGTCATTGATCTGCACCCACTGCGCCTGTTCCTTGGGTGCTTTCAGGCCTTTCGCTTTCCAGTTGCGCAGCGCTTTATCTGTGTGTTGATACATGTCCGGAGCGCGATCGCCGACCACCAGTTCGCGGGTGTTATTGACGCCGGGCTGGACGGTTTTTGCGGCGGGTTCATCCGCCTGAACGAGGGGGCTGATGCCGGCAACGCCAGCAGCGATGACCAGGGCGGCGATGAGGGATTTGCTGTTCATGGGTGATCCTTGGTTGATGGCATACCCAACTCCGACTGTGTCCGCGGTGAATCATTCCGTTCGTACACATTGATCCGCCTCACGCATTAATGCATGCCAACAATGCACTTATCATATCGATCGCCCTGCTCCACCATTCGCCTCAATAAGAACCGTGCACTGCGCCCAGGCAATGCACGTCATAAAAGCGGTGGAGTACAGGTCAATGACAACAGCAATCCCTTCCGGGCGCTCTCGCGCCGGAGCAATTTTCCGGGTCACTTCGGGCAACTTCCTCGAACAGTTCGACTTCTTCCTCTTTGGCTTTTACGCCACGCAGATCGCCGCTGTCTTCTTTCCGGCCAGTAGCGAATTCGCCTCGCTGATGATGACCTTCGCGGTGTTTGGCGCAGGCTTCCTCATGCGTCCGTTGGGCGCGGTGGTGCTGGGTGCCTACATCGACGATGTGGGTCGGCGAAAAGGGTTGATTGTGACGCTGTCGATCATGGCCAGCGGCACGATATTGATTGTGTTGGTGCCCGGTTACGAAACCATCGGGCTGTTCGCACCGGCCATCGTCCTGATCGGCCGATTGCTGCAAGGCTTCTCGGCCGGTGCGGAAATGGGCGGTGTCTCGGTGTACCTCTCGGAGATCGCCACGCCCGGCAACAAAGGCTTTTTCACCAGTTGGCAGTCAGCCAGCCAGCAAGTGGCAATTATTGTCGCAGCGGCATTGGGGTATGGACTGAATCAATGGATGGCGCCGGCCATGATTGCCGACTGGGGCTGGCGGATACCGTTTTTCGTTGGCTGCCTGATCGTGCCGTTCATTTTCTTCCTGCGGCGCAACCTGGAAGAAACCGAAGAATTCACCGCGCGCAAACACCGTCCGAGCATGGGCGATGTATTCCGCACACTGGCGCAGAACTGGGTGATCGTCTTCGCCGGAATGATGATGGTCGCGCTGACCACTACCGCCTTTTACCTGATCACCGTGTACGCACCGACGTTCGGCAAAACCGTGCTGCACCTGAGCACGTCCGATGCGCTGCTGGTGACCTTGCTGGTGGGGGTGTCGAACTTCTTCTGGCTGCCCCTGGGCGGGGCCTTGTCCGATCGTATCGGACGACGTCCGGTGTTGATCGCCATGGCGTTGCTGACCCTTGCCACCGCGTATCCGGCGCTGACCTTCCTGGTCAACGCGCCGAGCTTCATGCACATGCTGCTGGTGTTGCTGTGGCTGTCGTTCATTTACGGTTTGTACAACGGCGCGATGATCGCTGCGCTGACGGAAATCATGCCGGTCGAGGTGCGGGTCGCCGGTTTCTCCCTGGCCTACAGCCTGGCCACGGCGGTATTCGGTGGTTTCACCCCGGCGATGTCGACCTTCCTGATTCAGTACACCGGCGACAAAGCCGCGCCCGGCTACTGGATGAGTTTCGCCGCGCTCTGCGCCTTGTGCGCGACGCTGTATCTCTACCGCCGCTCGACCGGTCGCCTGCAACCGGCGATGTCTTGAACCCGTCCTTTTCGAGAAGATGCCCATGAAGAAGCTATTTAACCTTGCAGCCCTGGCCTTGGCGGCCAGCCTTGGCCTGAGTGCTGTCGCCCAGGCCGAAGAGATTCGCGTGATGACCTCCGGTGGCTTTACCGCTGCCTACAAAATCCTCGGCCCCAAGTTCGCCGCATCCACCGGCAACACGCTCGACACCGCCCTGGGGCCATCGATGGGCAAGGCACCGGAAGCGATCCCCAATCGCCTCGCTCGAGGTGAAAAGGCCGACGTGGTGATCATGGTCGGCTACGCCCTCGACGACCTGATCAAACAAGGCAAAGTGGACCCTGCTTCACGGGTGGAACTGGCGGATTCGCGGATCGGCCTGGTGGTGCGCGAAGGCGCGCTGAAGCCAGACATCAGCTCGGTGGACGGCTTGAAAAAGACCCTGCTTGACGCCCGGTCGGTGGCGTACTCCGACAGCGCCAGCGGCGTATACATCGAGAATCAACTGTTCAAGCGCCTGGGCATCGAAGATCAATTGAAACCCAAATCCACAATGATCCCGAAAATCCCGGTCGGCTCGGTGGTTGCCACGGGCGACTATCAGTTGGGATTCCAGCAAGTCAGTGAGTTGCTGCCCGTGCCGGGGGTCAGTTTTGTAGCGAAGCTTCCTGAATCGGTGCAGTCGGTGACACGTTTTGCCGCCGGCATTCCAGTCGGCGCGCAACACCCCGCCGAAGCCAAGGCACTGCTCGACTATATGGCCTCTGCAGCCGCCCAGTCGGACGTGAAAGCAACCGGACTGGATTCGGTCAGCCGCTGAGAACGGGTGGCTGCACTTTCATTTCGACCACCAGCCGTTCCAGCTCCAACGCCGCCGGGGTCAGGGTTCGCCCCCGGCGTTTGATCAGACCGACACTGCGCATCACCTGCGGATAGGTCAGCGGCACTCGTGTCAGGATCGGGTGATCGGCTGCCGGCATCGCCATCGACGGCACCGCGGCCACCCCTAATCCCGCCTCCACCAGCCCAATCATCGTCGTGACATGGCGGGTTTCGCAGATACTCGGCCGCTGCGGCACGATGCCGGTCAGTGCCTGGTCCAGCAAAAAACGATTGCCGGACGTCTTGTCCAGCGAGATGTAATCCTGCTGATAAAACTCATCCCAGGTCACGCTGCTACGGCCGGCCAACGGATGATCGCGCCGACAGGCCACCACGTAACTTTCTTGCACCAGCGGCTCGAACTCGACCTCGGCCTCCAGCGCGCCCATGAAACTCAGACCGAAATCCGCCTCACCGTTGACCACTGCGCTGAGCACGTCATGCGCGCTGGAGTCGAGTACCTTTACTTTGATCCGAGGGAATTGCCGGTGGTAATGGGCAATCACACGCGGCATGAAGTAATAAGCCGCCGAGGGTACACAGGCGACCGTGACATGGCCGAGCCGGGTTGAAGCCACTTCACTGATGCCCAGCAACGCGACGTCGAGGTCATCGAGCAATCGCTCGACACTCGGCATAAAACCGCGCCCGGCCTGGGTCAGGCTGACCTTGCGGGTGGTGCGCTCGAACAAACGCACACCGAGGGCATCTTCGAGTTTTTCAATTCGCCGGCTCAGTGCTGGCTGGGAAATGCGCACGGTATCGGCCGCCTTGCGAAAGCTGCCCTGCTCGACCACGGCACGGAAGGCTTGCAGATCGTTGAGGTCGAAATTGATCGCCATGGTGTGCACTCGAGGGACGGACAGATTGATCAGCTTATCCTATGAATGTAACCAATTGATGCAAGTTGTAACAGCATGACTCCCGCTCTTTGCTGACGTGTGAAGTCCCAACCTTTATCCTGTCGCCCCCGCCGTACCGAGTAGCTGGAGTTTTGTCATGCCCCATGAAGGCAACCTTTTACAAGCCGCCGTTGTGTTCCTGTTCGCCGCGGTGCTCACCGTGCCCTTGGCCAAACGCCTGCAATTGGGGGCCGTGCTGGGTTATCTGTTTGCCGGTGTCATCATCGGTCCATCTGTGCTGGGATTAATCGGCAATCCACAAAGCGTCAGCCACATCTCCGAACTCGGCGTGGTGCTGCTGCTGTTCATCATCGGCCTGGAATTGTCGCCGCGTCGCTTGTGGGTGATGCGTAAATCGGTGTTTGGCGTGGGCCTCGCGCAGGTGTTGCTGACCGGTTCGGTGATCGGCGTGCTGGCGCTGTTTGTCTTTGGCCAGCCGTTGAACAGCGCCATCGTCCTCGGCTTGGGGTTGGCGTTGTCATCTACCGCGTTTGGCCTGCAAAGCCTGGCCGAGCGCAAGGAACTGACCAGCCCTCACGGGCGTTTGGCGTTCGCGATTCTGCTGTTCCAGGACATTGCCGCGATCCCCTTGATTGCCATGGTGCCGCTGCTGGCGGGCGGTGATCACACCACCACGGCGACTGAGGATTTGAATCACGGTTTGCGGGTGTTGGGCAGCATCGCGGTGGTGGTGATCGGCGGGCGGTATCTGCTGCGTCCGGTGTTTCGCGTGGTGGCCAAGACCGGTTTGCCCGAGGTGTCTACCGCCACCGCGTTGCTGGTGGTGATCGGCACGGCGTGGCTGATGGACCTGGTCGGCGTGTCGATGGCGCTTGGGGCGTTCCTCGCCGGGTTGCTGCTGGCGGACTCTGAATACCGTCACGAACTGGAAGCGCAGATCGAACCGTTCAAGGGCCTGTTGCTGGGCCTGTTTTTCATCAGCGTCGGCATGGGCGCCAACCTGAGCCTGCTGCTCAGCGCGCCAATCACGGTGTTGGGCCTGACCCTGTTGCTGATCGCAATCAAACTGCCGCTGCTGTTTGTGGTGGGCCGATTGGCCGGCGGCTTGGGCAGGGTCAGTGCGATTCGCCTCGGCATCGTGCTCGCTGCCGGTGGTGAATTCGCGTTTGTGGTGTTCAAGATTGGCCGCGACCAGGGGTTGTTCGAGGCGCGTCTGTACGACTTGCTGGTGCTGACGATCACCCTGTCCATGGCGGTCACGCCGCTGCTGTTGCTGCTGTGCGCCCGCCTGTATTCGCCGAAGGTGCAGCCTGTGGTGGTGCCGGAGAAATTCCGCGACATCGACACCGACGCACCGCGTGTGGTGATCGCCGGCATGGGCCGGATGGGGCAGATCGTGGCGCGGATTCTGCGGGCACAAAACATCAAGTTCGTGGCGCTGGACACGTCCGTGGAAACCATCGAGCTGTCCCGCAGCTTCGGCGGCGTGCCGGTGTTCTACGGCGACCCGATGCGCCCGGAAATCCTCAGCGCGGCCAAGGTCGAGCAGGCGGAGTACTTTGTCATCGCCACCGATGACCCGGACACCAACATCAAGACCGCCGAGGTGGTGCACAAGCTCTATCCGCACATCAAGATCATCGCCCGGGCCCGTAACCGTCAGCACGTGCACCGGCTGGTGGACCTGGGCGCCGAGGCGATTCGTGAAACCTATTATTCGAGCCTGGAAATGAGCCGTCGCACCCTGGTCGGACTGGGGCTGACCCAGGCGCAGGCCGATGCGCGGATCAAGCGCTTCAAGCATCACGATGAACAGGTGCTGGAGGCTCAGCATGCGGTTTATGACGATGCCGCGAAGGTGCTGCAGACCGCCCAGGAAGCTCGGGCGGAACTGGCGCGGTTGTTTGAGGCGGATCAGATGGAGGAGCGGGAGGCGGGCAAGGCTTGAGTCATTGGGTGATGGTGATGCCGCCTTCGCGGGCAAGCCTCGCTCCTACAGGTCTGGTGTCCTTGTAGGAGCGAGGCTTGCCCGCGAAGAACGATAACGCGGTGTAATGTCAGGCCAACTTCTTCAACCCAACGCGCTCCTCGGCAAACCGATCCGCCAAAAACGGTGTGATATCCAGCGGCAGCGGTTCGTTGTTAACCAGTTTATCCAGCAGCACCCCGGTAATCGCCGACGTCAGAATCCCCGTGCGGAAATGCCCACAGGCATTCAGATACCCCTCCACCCCTTTCATCGGCCCGAGAATCGGCAACTCATCCGGCGACCCCGGGCGCAGCCCCGCCCAAGTCCGTTTGAGGTTGACGTCCGCCAGCTCGGGAAGACAGCGCACCGCCCCCTGCACCAGCCCGGCAATTTCCGGGTAGGTGGTGGTCACGTCGAAGCCTTTATCCTCCGTCGTGCTGCCAATCAGGATCTCGCCGTTGTCTTTCTGCGCCACATAACAATCGCTGGTGGTCAGGCAACCGTTGAGGATTTTCGGCAGGCGTTCGGTCAGCAGAATCTGCCCCTTCACCGGTTTCACCGGAATCCGGATACCGGTGGCCTGCTCACTCAAATCCGCCGCCCAGGCACCCGCTGCGTTGATCAGCGTGCTGCAGTGAAACACTCCGGCTTCGGCCGTCTGCACACCGCTGACGCGAGAACCCTGGTGCAAAACCCCGGTGACGTTGGTGTTGAAATACAGGTCCACGCCGTTCTGTCGCGCGCCTTCGGTGTAGGCATCGGCCAGTCGGAACGGACTGACTTGATGGTCGCAAAGAAATTCCAGTGCCCCGCTCGCCTCATGGCTGACACTCGGCTCGGCCGCGCGCAGCGCCGCCTGGTCGAGCCAGCGCACCTGATCGGCCAAATGGGGAATACAGGCTACGATGTGTTCGGCGTAGAGCCGGTCTTCCTCGTCGTAGATCACGAATTTCAGGCCTGTCTTCTCGAACTTGAAATCCATCCCGTGACGGTCTTTCAACTCGCGGTGCAGTGCCGGGTACATCGCGTTGGACTGCAAGGCGAAATCGAAGAACGACTGCGGCAGGATGTGCGGCGTGCTGGAATCCACCACCACCGCCGAACCCTGGGCTTCACGCTTGCGGTTGGCCGACATCATGCGAAAGAAAATTACCCCGCAGCCCAGTCCTACCGACTCGCCAATCGCCCACAAGCCGCCGGCTGACGCGCGGGTAGCGTTGCCCGGGCGCTTGCAGTCGATCAAGGCGACTTTGAGGTTTTTGCGCTTGGATAACTGATAGGCGCAGGACGCCCCGATCACTCCGCCACCAGCGATGACCACGTCATAGAACTTACTCATGATTCGCGGCCTCCGTGCCGACGGAGTGGAACGCAGAAAAGGGAATCGGATCGATAGGGAAACGCGGCCGCAACCAACCCACGTCCTGCCGACCGGTGACTTCGCGCAAGCGGTCGGTGCAATAGCCGACGCACATCCGCCCCTGACAATCGCCCATGCTCACCCGGGTGCGCATTTTCAGGCTGGCCAGGTCTTGCACGCCTTGCTCCAGCGCCCGGTCGATGTCGGCGCGGGTCGCGTGTTCGCAACGGCAAATCACCGTATCGGCGGCCGGCAGCGCGGTTTGCCCGGCGCCGCGCTCGGTGTATCGGTCGACCGCCGCGCGAAAGCGCACGATGGCCTTGAGTTTCGACAAATAGCGATTGCGCCGTACCAGGGCCAGTTCCGCGTCCAGCACGTCCCGTTGCAGCAGGATCGATGTGGCCGCAATCCGTCCCGCGAGCATCGCCGCTTCGCCACCGCGAATGCCGCCCATGTCACCGGCCAGGTGCACGTGAGGCTCGCTGCTTTGCTGCCAGATATTGGCACTGGCCCGCAGGTAACCGTCGTCGCTGTACCCGTGGTTCAGGCCCATCTGCTGACTGAGTTGGGTGCGCGGGATAAAACCGTAGCCAACCGCCAGGGTTTGCGCAGCAATCTGCTCGGCACGGGTCAGGTCCGGCACCCAGGTGCTGGAATATGGCGCCACGGTCACGGCATTCAGCTCTCCTTCGCCCTGCGCCGCCACCACGCCCCAGCCGTAATGCATGGGGATGCCATGCAGCTTGAGGAACGCGAGCATGCTCAAGCCATCGAGGAACAACTGCGGCTTGTTCAGCAGTGACAGGCTTTCCCGAGCGATCTTGCCGAACGCGCTGGCCTCGTAAACACCCGCGACGGTCACACCGCACGCGTGCAGCTGACAGGCCACCAACGGCAATAAAGGGCCGGTGCCGGCAATCACCACGGGGCCTTGAGGCTTGACCACCCCGCTCTTGATCTGCAATTGCAGGCCGCCCAGCAGGATCACCCCGGGCAAGGTCCAGCCAGGGAACGGCACGCTGCGTTCATGGCAACCGGCGGCGAGCAGCAATTGCGGGTAGTCGACTTTCTGTAACTGCTCCTCGCTGTCCAGCACCACCAACGCGCGCGTGCCTTCGGCACCGATCACGCGGTGATTCAGGCGCACCTCGATCAGCGCTGCTTGCGCCTGGAACTCGCCATGCAAGGTGGCCAGCGCCTCCGAGTACCGCGGCCCCAGATAGTCCAGTTGCACGCCATCGCGCAACGGTCCGCGATAGACCACGCCGCCCAGCCGCGAAGCTTCTTCAAGCAACGTGCAACGCACGCCGTGCCGGGCCAGTTCAATGGCCGCCGCCATCCCTGCCGGCCCACCGCCGACGATCACTGGAAGCAGGCTCATACACCCTCCTGCTCAACGATGCGGTTGACTTGGGTTTCGACCCGCATGCCGTCACGCACCACGGTCTGACAGGCGCGACGTTTGTGCCGACCATTGATTTTCACCAGGCAGCATTGGCACACGCCCATGCCGCAATAGGCGCCGCTGATTTGGTCGTGATCGTTACGGGCCACCTGGCGCAGGCCAAGGGATTGAATGACCGAGAGGACGGTTTCACCGAGGGCGGCGCTGACCGGTTGGCCGTTGATATGCACAGTCATATCCGCGCGCGGTAGCGGCTGGATATCAAACATTCTGTCTAGGCGAGGCATTGCGATGTTCTTCCATGAGAGTTCAGGTGAGGTTCCACAGCTCCTTGCTGCACTACACCTTGCGGGCCAACGACTCGGTAAAAGGCTCGCACCGGTACTTCGACAGCGCAACAGGGTGCGCGTCAAAGCAATGTAGTCGAAGCCACAGAAGGGGCTTGGATCTTTTACGGTAGGAGATATTGCAGAAGAGAATATTGATCCAGGCCAGTGAAAGACTCCGCCCCCCCAACCTGCCGATCAGTTAGAGAAAACGTACTGACCCTTGACCTTTTTCGATCCCACGAAGCCCAGGTCCGGGAACAACAGGTTTTTTACCAAGGCGACGAAGAACACCATGCCCAGGGTGATAACGACGCCGACCACGGTCATCACCGGGTCTTCTTCATATCCCTTGAACATCCGCGAAATCTGGCTGACGGTCAGAATCACGTAAATGGTGTAGGCCTGTGCCACGTTTTTGTAGAAGCCCCAGGCAAACGCCAGCGGTACCAACACCGCAAACAGGGTGAAAAACACGACCGCACCAGAACCGATCATCGCGCCCAGGTAAAACCCGGACACCGCACCCAGCAAGGCCTGTACGCAGGTCAGCGCGATCAGAAGGGTGACCTTGCGTGAATGCTTTTCCCGCAATGCCGGATCGGGCCGGGCGCCAATCCAGTAAGCCAGCACCCGATCCTTGACCGCCCCACCGGAGAACGCCTTGAACGTCTCGGTTTTGGAGCGCCCGGCGTCGAGCATCGCCACCAGTTGCCGCTTGATTTCCTTTTTGTCCAACGTACTTCTCCCCTTCTTGAGTCAATGCAAAATAAAGGTGGGAGCGAGCCTGCTCGCGAAAGCGGTGCATCAGGCGACATCATCATCGACTGAAAGTCCGCTATCGCGAGCAGGCTCGCTCCCACAGTGGGGCATCTTCGCTTTATTGGCCGCCAGAAAGCAAAACGCCGCTTCCACCCGAGGCGGAAGCGGCAGAGGCAAGAGCCTCAGTCGATCAATGCATGAACAGGGCGATCAGGATGATGATCGGGATGGGCACGCCAAGAAAAAACAGAAGTAATGAGCGCATGGTAATTCTCCTGGGTTAGCGAACAGGTGGCACGGAAGTGGTGGTCACGTAGGTGTCGGTTTCCAGATACACCACGGCATCCCGACGACGGCCGCCGAAGGTCGCGGCAAGGCTGGCAAAAAACGCACCGATCAGCAGTGCAATGAACATCCACAGCGAGGTCCAGGCAGCGACTTTGGCGGCAGTGTCAGCCGCTTGTTGCGCAGCGAGCTTGGCGTCGGCCACGGCTTTCTGGGTGCGGGCGTAGACTTCATCGACACGGCGTTCGGCATCGGCCTGGGTCAGGTTGGTGCGCTGGGCGACCAATTGCGCCAGGTAAGTCCGGTCTTCGGCGGACAGCTGACCGTCATTGCTCAGGGAGCGAACGAAGATGCGAGTCACGGTGCTGCGGGCGGCGTCATCGCTGACGGCAGCCGGACGATCATCGCGGAACAGACTGTCAACGAAATAGCCGTACTGGTCACTGTCGGTATTACCCGCCGCGGTGCCTGCCGCTTGAGTTGCAACGCTGGCAGCGCCACCGACCACACTCGCCCCGGCTTGCACGCCACCGCTGACAATGCTGCTGACCGAACCGACGACCAGTGTCGCGGTGACCAGCGTGGCCACGCACCAGGCCAGGAAGCCATGGGCTGTGTCACGGAAATAGACTTCATCGCCGTGCATGTTGGCCCACTTCACCCGCAAGCGACCGGCAATATAGCCACCGAGTCCGGATGCGACGATTTGCGTAGCGGCCAGCCAGATGATCGTCGAGATCCCCAGGCCCTTGGCACTCACGCCTTCATTGGCCCAGGGTGAAACAGCCGAGAATCCCAGGCCAAATCCCAGCAGCACCAGAATCAGCGACAACGCCGCCGCTGCAGCGGCACCGGCAAAGATCGCGCCCCAGGACACACCCGATAGCGTGCTTGATTCTTCGTAGGCGGGATAGAAACCATCAGAGGATCTATTCATTGTTTTATCGCTCCAGGCAGAAAGATGGTGTTACAACTCTTCGAAGAAGGAAGTGCAGTCACCGTGCCAGTCGCCAACTTTAAATAAATCGTTTTATTTCAATTACTTATAAATTTTGAACTTCCAATCCCGTTGCATTTTGCAAGGATGGCTGAATAGCGGCGGGTTTTATGCATTGATCAAAAGCGAGCTCGCATGAAGTTTTATTTAGAAAGCCGGCGGTCATTTCTTGGCAAAATGCCGCTCTATGTTGAGCACCTCTAATCAGGCAGGCCCCATGACCCGCATCTTGACCATCGAAGACGACGCCGTGACCGCCCGGGAAATCGTCGCCGAACTCAGTAGCCACGGCCTCGACGTCGATTGGGTCAACAACGGCCGCGAAGGCCTGGAACGTGCGGTCAGCGGCAACTACGACCTGATCACCCTCGACCGCATGTTGCCGGAGCTCGATGGCCTGGCCATTGTCACCACGCTGCGGACCATGGGCGTGGCCACGCCGATCCTGATGATCAGCGCCCTCTCCGACGTCGATGAACGAGTGCGCGGCTTGCGCGCCGGCGGGGACGATTACCTGACCAAGCCGTTTGCCACCGATGAAATGGCCGCCCGGGTTGAAGTCCTGTTGCGTCGCCAGAATACGGTCACGGCCCAGGCAACCACGCTGCGGGTGGCCGATCTTGAGCTGAACCTGATCAGCCACGAAGCCAGCCGCGACGATCAACTGCTGACGCTGTTGCCCACCGAGTACAAGTTGCTGGAATTCCTGATGCGCAACACCGGGCAGATTCTGTCGCGGATGATGATTTTCGAAGAAGTCTGGGGGTATCACTTCGACCCCGGCACCAACCTCATCGATGTGCACATCGGCCGGCTGCGCAAGAAGATCGACCCGCCTGGCAAAGTCCCACTGATTCGGACCGTGCGAGGCTCGGGTTATGTCATTGCTGAACCCCTCTAACGGCTGGCGCTCATCCAGCAGCCGCTTGCTCGCGCTCTACAGTTCACTGTTCGTGATCTGGAGCGGGATTCTGATGGGGGTCATGTACTACGAGGTGTCCGCGTACCTGGACAATCTGGCCAAACACTCGCTGATGCAGCGCCAGCACCTGTTTTCGCACTTTCAAGGCGAACAATTGGCCGACGCCCTCGCCGTCAGCATGACCTTCGACATTCGCGGCATCGACGCCTACGGCCTGTTCGATTCGCAGCACCGTTACCTCAGCGGTGCCCTGCGGCACATGCCCGAAGGCTTGCCGCTGGATGGCAAGATCCACATGCTCGGCGACTGCGCCGAGTCTGACGACCCCAGCCTGCCCACCGACAGTTGCGACGCGGTCGCGACCCAGACCAAGGACGGTCGCTGGCTGGTGCTGGTTCGCGATAACGGTTCGTTGTTTGCCGTGACCCGGATCATTCTGCACGCGTTGCTCTGGGGCGTGACGCTGACCATTTTGCCCGGCATCGCCGGTTGGCACCTGTTGAGGCGGCGTCCGCTGCGGCGGATTCGTGCAATTCAGGCCAGCGCCGAGGCCATCGTCGCCGGCGACCTGACCCGGCGTTTGCCACTGTCCAATCGCCGCGATGAGCTGGACATGCTCGCGGCCATCGTCAACGCCATGCTCGAACGCATCGAACGCTTGATGAACGAGGTCAAGGGCGTGTGCGACAACATCGCCCATGACCTGCGCACACCGCTGACACGCTTGCGGGCGCAGCTGTATCGAATCCAGCAGCAGGCGGATGACGGCTCGACGCTGGCCGTGCAGCTGGACTCGGTGCTCGGTGAAGCCGATACCTTGATGGCGCGGTTTCGTGGATTGCTGCGGATTTCCGAACTGGAGGACCGCCAGCGGCGTTCCGGTTTTGTACAGCTGGATCCGGTGCCGTTGTTGCAGGAGCTGCATGATTTTTACCTGCCGCTGGCGGAGGAAGGCGAGCTGCTGTTCAAGCTGCAATTGCCTGCGTCACTGCCAATGTTGAACGGCGATCGGGCGCTGTTGTTTGAAGCCGTGGCGAACCTGCTGAGCAACTCGATCAAATTTACCCCGCCCGGTGGCGAGGTGATTTTGCGCGGGGTCAATGACGCTGGGCACACGCGAATCGAAGTGCTCGACTCAGGGCCGGGTATCCCGGAAAGCGAACGCGAAGCGGTGTTCCAGCGCTTTTACCGTGCCGAGAGTGGGAATCAGAAAAGCGGGTTCGGGTTGGGGCTTTCGATCGTCGCGGCGATTGTCAGCCTGCATGGGTTTGCGCTTGAAGTGGGCACCAGTGAACTGGGCGGTGCGCGGTTGGTGCTCGATTGCGGCCACGATCTGATTCCCCAGACCTGACCCGGTCTCCCTGAACGAACACATCCCCCTGTAGGAGTGAGCCTGCTCGCGATAGCGGTCTATCAGTCAATCTCTATGTTGAAGCTGAAGACGTCATCGCGAGCAGGCTCACTCCTACAGGGGATTTATGGTGTTTTCAGGCTGGGTAGTTCGCCCGCAGGGCTTCAAGACCGCCCTGATAGATCCCGGCAAACAACGCCTCAACCTCTGTTTCACTGACACCGTCGGGCGTAAAGCGACCCGACCATGTCACCCGAGCCCCCTGCCCCTGAGCCTCGACCTTGATCGTCGCCAGGTACTCGGTCGCCGGAAACGGTGCATGCAAAATCGAGTAGCTGTAAGTCTTCCCGGCGTTATCAAACGTCTCCAACCGCTCAACCACCTTCGCCCCATCCGCCGTTTGCAGGCTGCGCACCCGCCCGCCTTCACTCAGTTCGCTTTTCGGGATAAACGGCAGCCAGTCCGGCAGCGTGTCGAAACCGCCAATCAATTGCCACACCTCATCGGCCGAAGCCGGAATGTCGATAAATGCTGATGCCTTTGCCATGTAATCCTCTCTCTCAATCAATAAATTCAGATGGCCATGCTGTCGACGACACCGCCGTCGACCCGCAATGCCGCGCCCGTCGTGGCCGAGGATAGCGGCGAGGCGATGTAGGCCACCAGGTTCGCGACTTCTTCGACATTCGCCACACGCTGGATGATCGAGGTCGGCCGGGCCTTGCGCACAAACGCATCGGCTTCTTCCCGGACACTACGCCCCGATTCGGCGGTGGCCTCCTTGAGCATCTGCTCCAGGCCATCGGTCAATGTCGGGCCGGGCAGGATCGCATTGACCGTCACGCCAGTGCCCGCCAGCCGCTTGGCCAGGCCGTGGGACACCGCGAGGTTGGCGCTTTTGGTCACGCCATAATTAAGCATGTCGGCGGGGATGGCGATCCCGGATTCCGAGGACAGGAAAATCACCCGGCCCCAGCCCTGCTTGACCATGTCCGGCACGTAATGCCGGGACAGGCGCACGCCGGAGATCACGTTAACCTCATAAAAGCGCGTCCACTCGCTGTCCGGCGTGTCGAAAAAATCCACCTCGTTGAAGATCCCGAGGTTGTTCACCAGGATGTCCGTGCGCGGTTCGGCGGCGAACAGCTTTTCGGCACCGTCGGCGGTGCCGAGGTCAGCGGTCAGGCCACGCAATTGCGCGCCCGGCACGCTCTGGCGAATGCTCGCCAGCGCCTGCTCGACCTTGGCCGTCTCGCGGCCGATCACCACCACTGTGGCGCCGGATTCGGCCAGCGCCTTGCTGATGCCCAGGCCAATGCCGGCGGTGCTGCCGCTGACAATGGCGAGTTTTCCAGTCAGATCGATTTTCATGCTCAAACTCCTCAGAGGGGCAATGGCGCGCGTTCGCTCACCAGTTTCGCGTCACGCATCGCCTGCCAGAATGCAGCGGGGATCACGGCCGACAGTGCCGCAACATCTTCGGCAATCCGGTCCGGACGGCTGGAGCCCGGAATCACCGCAGCCACGGCCGGGTTAGCCAGTGAGAACTGCAGCGCAGCGGCCTTGATGTCGACACCGTGGGCCGCCGCGATGCGTTTGATCTGCTCCACTTTGTCGACGATCGCCGGGCTGGCTTTCTGGTATTCGAAATGGGTTCCACCGGCCAGAATGCCCGAGCTGTAGGGGCCGCCGACCACGATTTCGACGTTCTGCGCCAAGGCCGCGTCCATCAGACGTTGCAAGGCCCGGTCGTGGTCGAGAAGAGTGTAGCGACCCGCCAGCAGAAAACCGTCCGGTTGGGCTTCGGTCAGATCAAGGGTCAGCTCGCAAGGTTCGACCTTGTTCACGCCCAGGCCCCAACCCTTGATCACGCCTTCTTCACGCAAACGAGTCAGCACTTTGAACGCGCCGGTGCGGGCCTGGTTGAAGTATTCCAGCCACTGGTCGCCGTAAAAATCCTGGGCGATGTCATGCACCCAGACGATGTCCAGGCGATCGGTTTGCAGGCGCTTGAGGCTGTCTTCGATGGAGCGCATTGTGGCGTCGGCGCTGTAGTCGTTGACGATTTTGTTCGGGCGGCCGTGTTCGAACACCCCGCTCTTTTCGCCCAAGTCACGGGCCGATGCATCTTCGACTTCATCGAGGATGACCCGGCCGACTTTGCTGCTCAGCACGTAGTCGTCGCGGTTGTATTGGGCCAGTGCAGCACCCAGGCGAATCTCCGACAGGCCCGAACCGTAAAACGGCGCGGTGTCGAAGTAGCGAACGCCGGCATCCCAGGCCGCGTGAACGGTGGCCTGCGCCTCGTCTTCAGGAATGGCGCGGAACATGTTGCCCAACGGGGCTGTGCCGAAACCCAGCGCGCCGGGCAGTTTGTCTTTCAAGCTCATGGTTCAAATCCTCGTCAGTTTCAGAGGTCAGCTGAGTGACCGTTGGGCAGATCCTAGATTGCGATGATCGGACCGTCCAAGACATAATGCGCAGCACTTGAGTCCCTATAGGTCTTACATGATCGACATCCGCCAATTGCGCTACTTCGTCGCCGTCGCCGAAGAAGAACACGTCGGTCGCGCCGCCGAACGCTTGCACATCTCCCAATCACCCTTGAGCCGGCAGATCGCCCAGCTTGAAGAACGCCTGGGCCTGACCCTGTTCGAGCGCAGCCAGCAGCGCATCCGCCTGACCCGCGACGGCCAGACCTTCCTCGCCGAAACCCGCGCCCTCCTGACCCATGCCAGCCGCCTCGAATCCCTGGGCAAACGCCTCGGTCGCGGCGAAGAAGGCGGCCTGTGCATCGGCTATATCGAAAACGCCATGCACGCTGGCGTGCTGCCCAATGCCCTGCGGGTGCTGCGCGTCGACCGGCCGAACGTGCACGTTGCGTTGTACAACCTGAGTTCCGCCGAACAACTCGAAGGCCTGCGCCAGCGTAGTCTGGATATCGCCCTGGTCAGTGAACCGCCCGTCGCCGACGACCCGGACCTGCTGGGGTTTCAAGTGCTGGACGACCCGATGCTACTGGCCCTGCCCGAACACCATCCCCTCGCCCACCAGGCCACACTGACCCCGGCCGACCTGGCCAATCAGGAATGGATCGGCGTGCAACACCGACAGAACTGCGCCAGCCGCGAAGACTTCGTCAGCGCCTGCATCCGCGCCGGTTTCACCCCGGACATCCGCATGGAAGCCACCGAGCCCTTCACTGCGCTGGGGCTGGTGGCGTCGGGGCTGGGCATTGCGATGATTCAGAAAGGCTTGAGCCGCAATGCGCCGCCGGGTGTGGTGCTGCGGGAAGTGCCGTGGATTTCGTTTACCACGCCCTTGTGGGCGGCGTGGCACCGGATCAATTTGCGGCCGCTGGTGGAGACGTTCAGGAAGGTGCTGACCGAATCGGAGGCGGTTCACACCCCCTGATGGTGCATCTGCATGATTTTTTGTTGGCGCCAGGCTTGCCGGCGAAGGCGTCCTCAAGTGCGCCTTCGCCGGCAAGCCTGGCTCCTACAGGTACGGCTTGTCCCTGATTTATTACACATGAGATTTGCTCAAGCGGCCCTGCTGTTTTGTGCTTTGACCCGTTTCCCTTCCGCCGACTACAACAGCCACTCGCTTGTCATTCACGGGGGAACACCTGATGCCTGAGAGTAAAACCGCATTACCCGCCAGCCTGGCGATCACTCTGGCACTGTGTTGCGGCTTTTCGGTTGCGACCATCTATTACAACCAGACCATGCTGCCGTTGATTGGCGCCACGTTCAGCATTTCGGGCGCCCACGTCGGCCAGATCGCCATGCTCACCCAACTCGGTTACGCCCTCGGCTTGTTGCTATTTGTGCCGTTGGGCGACCGCGTAACCCGGCGCTCGCTGATCCTCGGCATGTTGAGCCTGAACTTCCTCAGCCTGATCGCCTCCGCCGTTGCGCCGACCTACTCCTTTTTGCTGCTGGCCAGTGTGGTGCTGGGGCTGTCAGCTGTCAGTGCGCAGATCATCATTCCCGCCGCCACTGCCCTCGCGCCCCCGGAGCAACGCGGTAGCGTGCTGGGCATGATGGTCAGTGGTTTGTCGGCCGGCGGTCTGTTGGCGCGGGCCTTGAGCGGCGCCGTCAGCACCTGGATCGGCTGGCGCGGCATGTTCTTCGCTGCCGCCGTGATGAACGTGATGCTGTTCATGGCGATCATGATCCGCATGCCGGTGACCGCACCGTCCAGCACCCTGCCCTATCTGGACCTGATGAAGTCAATGTGGAAACTGGTGCGCGCCCACCCGACCCTGCGTCGCTCCTCAGTCAGCGGTGGCCTGATTTTCGGTGCGCTGAACGTGTTCTGGGGGTCGATGGCCTCGTTGCTGTCGCTTGAGCCTTATCACTACTCCAGCGGCCAGGCCGGGCTGTTCGGGCTTTCGGCGATTGTCGGGATCGTCGCCGCCTCTTGGCTTGGCCGACTCACGCAACACTACGGCATCAAACTCAGCTACCTGGGGACCGGCGCGGTGCTGCTGGCCTTCATTGCGTTGTATCTGGGTGGTGCAGGCGGTTTCTGGTGGTTGATCCTGGCCTGTGCCACAGCACTGGACATTGGCAACCGGGCCAACCAACTGGCCAATCAGGCGCGCATTCTGGCCTTGGCTCCCGAGGCGATCAGCCGCTTGAACACGGTATTCATGGTCACCTACTTCACCGGCGGCGCGTTGGGGTCGGCCCTCGGGGCCAGCGCTGCCGAGTATCACGGCTGGCCAGGGCTGGCGGCGGTAGGTGCGTTGTTTGCGGTGTGCGGATTGGTCTCGATCTTTCATTCCCGACGCGCTGAAAAAAACGGCCCGTGAAGGGCCGTTTCTCATTTCGTGCAGGTAACGGCACTTCTGTGGGAGCGGGCTTGCTCGCTCCCACAGGGTTTGTGTTTCTGGCATGAAAAAGGGGCGGATCATCCGCCCCTTTTTCATTGATGTCCGATCAACGCAACGGCTGCCCCCGCGTCTCCGGCATCCGCAGGTAAACCACCGCGCTGATTGCACTGATCACCGCCAGGTAAATCCAGAACAACCCGCCATACCCCCAACCCGCCATGGCGGCCATCAGGTACGGGGCGGTGCCGCCGAACAAGGTCACCGACAACGCATACGGCAAGGCGATGCCCGTCACGCGAACCTCGGCCGGGAATTGCTCGGCCATGGTCACCGCCGAGGCGGCGCCGAAGCCGGTCATGATGACCATCGAGACGGTCTGGATCAGCGTCACTTCCATCAGGCTGATGCCGACGTGCAGTAAGCCAAAGCTCGGCCAGGCCCACAGGATCGAGGCGATGGCGAAGGCGATCAGCACCGGACGCCGCCCGACGCGATCCGCCAGTTTGCCGGCGAATGGCAGCAATACCAGCGACACACCTACGGAAATCACCCCGGCCAGCAAGGTGTCGCGGATCGACATGCCGGTGATCAAATGCACCTGGTTCGGATAGCTGACCATCCACACGTAGTTGAGCAGGTTGCCGGCCATGGCGATGCCGATCACGCGCATGGCATCGCGGCGATGGCTGAACAGCAGTTCGCGAATCGGGCGTTTTTTGCCGTGGCTGGCGATGCGCGATTTGAAGATCTCGGTTTCGCGTACCGACAGGCGAATCCATAGGGTGATCAAGCCCATCAGCGCGGCAATCACGAACGCGACGCGCCAGCCCCAATCGTAGAGCGCAGTGTCGCTGCCCATCGACGCCAGGGCAAAGCCGAGCAGGAACGACACCAGCGTGCCGGCATTGATTGCAAACCACTGCCACGACCCGGCGAAGGCCCGGCGATGCGCAGGGGCCGACTCGATCAGAAACGCCGAGGCGGAGCCGAATTCGCCGCCCGCCGAGAAGCCCTGAACCAGCCGCGCAAACACCAGAATGATCGGCGCGGCAATGCCGATGCTCTCATAGTTGGGGCAGATGCCGATCACCAGAGAGGCGACGGACATCAGCAGGATGGATAGCGTCAGGCCCTTCTTGCGGCCATAGCGGTCTGCCAGTTGGCCCAGCACCGCGCCACCGATCGGGCGCATGATGAAGCCGACGGCGAACACGGCCAACACCGACAGCAAGGCGGTTGCCCCGTCACCGGCGGGGAAAAACTGCTTGGCGAGAATGGAGGAAAAGGTCGCATAGATGACCCAGTCTGTGTACTCGACGATGGTGCCCAGGGTCGCGGCGACAATCGCTTTTTTCTCTGCACTGTTGAGTTGTCGACCTTGGCTCTGAGTCGTGGCAGTGGCGTTGGATGCGGACGGCAGTTCGCTGTCCACCGTAGGGTAGTTGCTCATGGTTATGGCTCCCGTGGGCGCTATTATTGTTGACCTTTAGACGCGGCCTCAGTGTTGCTACGGGAGAAATATCCAGCACCGTCAGCTTCTCGTGTAGCGAGTTTTCAGGGCGGTTCGATTGACTAAAAATCAACCCACTGTGTTGAGGTTTTCTCAACGCATACCCCTGTAAAACTCGGTTGAAGGCGCCCGCGCGAGCGAGGGTAAATGCAGGCAATCATGGGGCTGCCCACGACCTCCCCCATGTACCGCATCGACAATAAAAGTTTCGCGAGGAGAACCCGCAATGTTTGAGCAAACCAACAGCTTCATCGATGGACGCTCCGTGCCGCCGCTGGACGGCCAGTACGAAGACAAAATCGATCCACGCACCGGCGAAAAACTCAACGAAGTGGCCAGCAGCGGCCCGGCTGACGTGGCCATCGCGATCGATTCCGCCGCCGCCGCGCTGCAAGCCTGGCGTGACATGCGCCCGGCGGACCGCGGGCGCATCCTCAACGATTTCGGGCGTTTGATCCGCGCCAGCGAAAGCACCCTCGGTGCGCTGGAACGGGCCGAAACCGGCAAACCCGGGCGCGAGATGGCGACCCTGATGGACCTCACGGCGCAGTACTTCGAGTTCTACGGCGGCATCGTCAATGTCATGGACGGTGAAGTGATCAACCAAGGCCCGAATTACCACGTCTACACCCGCCGCGATCCGTTCGGCGTGATCGGTGTGATCCTGCCGTGGAACGCTCCGCTGCATCAGGCGGCCCGGGCGATTGCTCCGGCGCTGGCCACGGGCAACACGGTGGTGGCGAAACCGTCGGAACACACCTCGGCATCGCTGGTGGAACTCGCGCGCATGGCTGTGGAGGCCGGAATTCCGCCGGGGGTGTTCAACGTGATCGTCGGCAAAGGCAGCGTCATCGGCCCGGCCATGGCGCATAACCCGCACATCCGCAAAATCTCCTTTACTGGCGGCATTCGTGCCGGTCAGGAGTTGGGGCATATTGCGGCGGAGCGGATCCTGCCGTTGACCCTGGAACTGGGCGGCAAGTCTGCCAACATCGTGTTCGACGATGCCGACCTGGACGCCGCGGCCAAAGGCTCGACCCTCGCGTTCACCTGGAACAGCGGACAGTGGTGCGCTGCCGGGACCCGGTTGCTGGTGCAGGAATCGATCTACGATCGCTTCGTCGACAAACTGGTGGCCGAGGTCGGCAATCTGCGGGTCGGCCCGCAGGACGATGCGACGTCCGGTCCCATCACCACCCGCGCCCAGTTCGAGAAAATCCAGAGCTACTTTGCAATTGCCGAACGCGAAGGCCTGACCCCGGCCATCGGCGGCAAGGTGGCGAGCCATCCCGGCTTTGAAAACGGCTGGTACATCGAGCCGACCGTCTACACCGGCGTAACCAATGACATGACCCTGGCCCGTGAAGAAATCTTCGGGCCGATTGTGTGCGTGATTCCGTTCAAGGATGAAGCGGACGCGTTGCGTATTGCCAACGACAGCGAGTTCGGCCTGGGGGCCGGTATCTGGAGCCGTGACATTGGCCGGGTGCACCGGGTGGCCGCGAACCTTGAGGCCGGGCGGATTGTGGTCAACGAATACAGCGGCGGGTTCGTCCAGACACCGTGCGGCGGGTTCAAGCAAAGTGGTTACGGGCGTGAGCAAGGGGTTGATGCGTTGTCGCATTACACGCAGCTCAAATCAGTGATCATCCGCCTCTGACTTCCCGTCTAACACCCAAGGGTGCAGCCATTGCTGCACCCTTTTTTCGTCCTCAAATACACCGCCCTCCAGAGGTGAAAGAAGTACCTGTGGCGAGGCACTCGACACAGGTAATTCTTTCACCACGAGTGAGCATCAGTTCATAGATCTAGGGGTTTACCAAAGCGCCAACGAGTAGGTCACAATCAAGCGGTTCTCATCGATATCACTGGAGAAATTGCTCCGCGCACTGGCGTTTTTCCACTTCAGCCCCAGGTCCTTCAACGGCCCGCTCTGAATCACATACCCCAACTCGGAATCACGCTCCCATTCCTTGCCGCCCTCCGCCCGGTTGCGCACGGTGACGTCGTCGCCCGACAGATAGCGGGTCATGAAGGTCAGGCCGGGAATTCCCACGGCGGCAAAGTTGTAGTCGTAGCGCGCCTGCCATGAACGTTCGTCCTGGTTACCGAAATCGTTGATCTGCACCAGGTTGACCAGATAGCCGTCGGTGCCGTTGATGTTGGCGAAACCGGTGTCGCCGCTCATGCGCTGATAACCCAGGCCCACCGCATGGCCACGGGCGCTGTAGGTCAACATCGCGCCCAGCGCCGAGTTGTCGACATTGCTGTTGCCCTCGTCAAGGCTACGCGCCCAGCGTAAATCCGAGTTCAAGGTCTGGCCTTCGCTGATCGTCCATTTGTGGTTCAGGGTCAGGTAGTGCTGCTGATACATCCCCTCCAGTTCACCGTAGTGATAGGCCGTGCTCAGCGCCGGCACCCAGCGGTAGGTGGCCCCGGCAAAGTCGAAGCGGTCACTGGTGGCGTGGCTTCCCAGGCGGATATTGCGCGACCCGCCGTTGAAAACGCTCATGTCTTCATTGTCGGAAGAGTTGCGCAAGTTGGTCTGGTCGAGTCGACCAAGGTCCAGGGACAGGTTGTCGAGGTCCGAGCTGTTGAGCCAGGCGCCGCGAAAGGTTTGCGGCAGCAGGCGTGAATCGTTGTACATGACCACCGGCATCCGAGGCAGCAAGGTGCCGACTTTCAGAGTGCTGCGCGCCAGGCGCAGTTTGCCGGTCAGGCCCAGTTCGCCGTAGTCATCCTCGGCTCGTCCACCCGGTCCACGCTCGGTATTGAGCAGCCCGGTGCCGGAGCGATCCGGTGATGAATCGAGCTTGACGCCCACCAGTCCGATAGCGTCGAACCCGACGCCGAGCATGCCGTCGGTGTAGCCCGATTCCAGCCGCAGGATGAAGCCCTGCGCCCATTCCTCTGCCTTGCTTTGAGCGACGCCGGACTGACGAAAATCACGATTGAAGTAATAGTTGCGCAGCTCCAGGCTGCTTTTGCTGCCCTGAAGGAAATCGGCACAGGCCGGGTTCATCAGCGTGCTGGCGGCACTGCACAGCGACAGGCGCCATACCAGCGGGAAGCCCTTCCGGGCGTTGGAAAAGGGGCTGTTCATGGGTGTGTTTCTCTTATTGTTGTCAGGTTCGGCCACGGGCCAGACAGGCGCGTGACGGTCGATCCTGAAAGCCGCGCTGCCGACCGACAATCGAGAAAAACACGCCCTTCCCTTGAGTTTTAATCAAGTGGGTTTAGGCTTTGGTTTACGTACACTGCGCGCCGCTCCTCCCATAAGAACAAGAGTTGCTCACCATGGAACGTCTGCCTCCCCTGAATGCCATCCGCGCATTCGAATCCGTCGCCCGGCATTTGAGCATCACCCTGGCCGCCGATGAATTGAACGTCACCCCGGGCGCAGTCAGCCGGCAGATCCGCACGCTCGAAGAATTTCTCAAGCTCGATCTGTTCGTGCGCGGGCACCGCCAGATCACCCTGACCGCTGCCGGCGAGCAGTACTTCCGCGCGGTGGCCCGGGTGGTCGAAGACCTGCGCGGAGCCACCAAAAAACTCATGTCTCCACCGCTGCGCCGTCAGCTGAAAGTCCGCGCCTACACCACCTTCGCCATGCAGTGGCTGATCCCGCGCCTG
This sequence comes from Pseudomonas sp. GW823-FHT02C02, assembly GCF_058797635.1. Classification (NCBI taxonomy): domain Bacteria; kingdom Pseudomonadati; phylum Pseudomonadota; class Gammaproteobacteria; order Pseudomonadales; family Pseudomonadaceae; genus Pseudomonas; species Pseudomonas sp. GW823-FHT02C02. Next base: position 111,268 of record NZ_JBXAJV010000023.1, read on the forward strand.
GCAAGCTTCCACGCGCAGAACCCGAAGATCGAAGTGCTGCTGACCGCCTCCCTCGAGCCCGTGGACTTCTACAAGGAAGACATCGATGCCGCCATCCGCCTCGGCTCCGGTGAGTGGCCCAACTGCAATTGTCACGTGCTCAGCGATAACCAGCTGGCCCCGGTGTGCAGCCCGTCGCTGCTGCAGCATGGCCCAGGGTTGCAGACGCCGGCCGATATCGCCAACTACACCATGCTGCACTCGATCGCCCGCCTCGAAGACTGGCGTTACTGGCTGGAAGCTTGCGGGGTCAGTCGCGAAGTCGATGCCCACGCCGGCATGACTTATCAGAGTTCGTCGATGGTTTACGCGGCGGCGGTCGGCGGTCAGGGCATTGCCATGGCGCAGCTGTTTCTGGTGAACAAGGAACTGCAGGACGGCAGCCTGATCCGGCCGTTCGAACAGGTGGTGGACATGGGCGTCTACACCTACTACCTGCTGATTCCCAAGCACCGCGAGGAAAGCGAAGACCTGCGAATTTTCCGTGAATGGGTCCTTGAACAGGCACGCATCACCCGCGATCTGGCTTGAGCTTTGATCAAGGCACTGCGGCGTAAAACTGCTTTGTCGGTCATTTGTCACCGTGTCTAGCATGGGTCTCCATCCACAAGAAAGAGACCCGCCATGACCACCCCCGATACGCCTTCCATCGGTTTCATCGGCCTCGGCGCCATGGGCCAGAAAATGGCCCGCCATCTGCTCGACAAAGGCTTTGACCTGAACCTGTTTGATCCCAATCCCCACGCCTTGGCGCCATTGCTTGAACGGGGTGCGCGCAGCCATGCAACGCCTCGGGAAGTGGCGGACCACGCGCACATCGTGCTGGTCTGCGTGCCAACCCCGGACATCGTCGAAAACGTAGTGCTCGGTGCCGACGGCGTGATCCATGGTCAAAAGGTCAGCATTCTGGTCGACCACTCCACCACCGGTCCGAGCCTGGCCCGACGCCTGCAAGCGGCGTTGTCTGAACGCAACATCGCCGCCCTCGATGCACCGCTGGCCGGGGGTGTCGCGGGGGCGCAGAACGGCACGCTGTCGGTGATGGTTGGAGGTGATCGTGCCGCTTATGAGCGTTGCTCATCGGTATTCGCCGCCTTCGGCAAGAAGGTCGAACACATCGGCACCGAGCCAGGGCTAGGCCAAACCTTGAAGCTGGTCAACAACATGATCGTCGCCGCCACTCTGGTGGCCACCAGCGAAGCCATGTTATTCGGGGTCAAGGCCGGGCTCGACCCACGGCAGATGGTGGAGATGCTCAACGCCAGCACCGCGCGCAGTTTTACCAGCGAACAGATCCTGGCGGGCACCGTGATGCGCCGGGAATTCGACTTCGGCTTCCGCCTGGATTTGATGCGCAAGGACGTGCGGCTGTTTCTGGCCGAGGCGGAAAACACCGGAGTGCCGGCCTTCACCTCTTCGGTGGTCAAGCAGTTCTTCGATCAGGCCTTGAGCGAAGGTGACCCGGCGCGGGATATGACCCATGTGGTGCAGGTGCTGGAGCAGATGGCGGGCGTCGAACTCCAAGGCTGAGTTTAATTTCCACCGCAGATCCCCTGTAGGAGTGGGGGGGGGGGGGGGGGGGGGGGGGGGGGGGGGGGGGGGGGGGGGGGGGGGGGGGGGGGGGG
>NZ_JBXAJV010000024.1:0-102521 GCF_058797635.1 Pseudomonas sp. GW823-FHT02C02
TAGGAGCGAGGCTTGCCCGCGAAGGCGGCCTGACAGCCGACCAATCTCTTGCAGGTACCCACATTCCACTGTAGGAGTGAGCCTGCTCGCGAAGGCGGCCTGACAGCCGACCAATCTCTTGCAGGTACACCCATTCCACTGTAGGAGCGAGGCTTGCCCGCGAAGGCGGTCTGACAGCCGAACAATCACTTGTAGATGTAGGTCATTCCATGTGGGAGCGAGCCTGCTCGCGATGGGGGTGTGTCATTCAACATTGATGTCGGCTGATCCAATGCCATCGCGAGCAGGCTCACTCCTACAGGGAATGTGTGCTGATTTGAGGGGTGTGTTTAATTGTGTTTAGCGTTACTTCCTGAAAGCTACAGTTCCTTGCGCCGTTGCCTACGACTGCGCCAGAATCCGCCGGCTTGTGCGCTTTGTGCCTGGTCTTTATCGTTTCCGCATCGCTGCCAATCAGCGGTCGGGTTTAGCGACTCGGACCATTCAAAGTGCATCAATGCTCCAGACTTTCTAGCAGGCTTTTACGTCTGCAATTTCGTCATGGTGACTGTGTGCGGGAGACCTTCGGGTCTACCGGGTGCCTTTGACCGGTTCGCTAACCTGCATACAGTCGCCACCCTTATTTGTTTAGCGACGGGTTTTGGTGGCGCCAATTTTCAAAGGAGATTCACCATGTTCAAAGCCACACCCAATCCCCCGCACTCCGACGACGTTTCCCCCTACGATCCCCTCGACCCAAAAAAGCTCAACGAAGCCGCCGACCGTGCGCTGGATCACTATCTCAATCCGCTGAAAAGCGCGATCCCGCCACGCAAGCCCAGCACCATTTACCTCATCGCCCCGGATATCGACACCGAAACCCTGTTGGTCAACGCTTGCGAATCCCTGGCTTCAGCCAGTGTCATGGCCAGCGACTTCGCCGGGTTTCTCGAGGGCCCGCAACGCAACACGATGCTGGCCCTCCAGCAAATCATTATGCTAAGCGAGCTGGCGGTGAATCGGGCGCTGGATAACGTCGTTCCGCAGGCGTAAACGCTGAGTCTGGAGCGGGAGGGTTTCTGTGGCGAGGGAGCTTGCTCCCGCTCGGCGGCGAAGCCGTCGTAAAACCAGTGAATGCGGTGTGTCAATGGAGATGCGTTTGCCGGGTTTAGGTCTGCTGCGCAGCCCAGCGGGAGTAAGCTCCCTCGCCACAGTATGAGTTCATCAAGTGGGCCGCGAATCGTTCGAAAGGCAGCCTCACACAAAAAAACCGCGACCCACCCCCGAGGGCCGCGGTTTTTTATGCCTTGCGATTACTGCTGCAGCACGGTCGCCCGGTTGTCACTGCCCAACTGCTGAACCGTCGCCATTTGGGTCACGCCGCTCTGATCAACACTGGCCATGTTCCCGGTACCGCCCTGGGTCACGTAGGCGACGTTCATGGTGTCAGCCTGTTTGACGCTGATCATGTTGTCGCTGCCATACAGCTGCGTGGTGAATGCCTGGTTGCCCGTGCCGGACTGGTCGAACTCGGTGGTGTTGCCAGTGCCGTTGGTGGTGCCCTGGGCCAGGTTGGTGGTGCCGCGCTGGTCGGCGATCAGGATGTTGTCGCTGCCGTTCTGGTCGAAGTACAGCTCGTTATAGGAGTCGGCCTGGCTGATGGTGGTTTTGTTGCCCGTGCCGGTCTGGTTGGTGGTCATGATGTGGCCGACGCCATCCTGGTTGAAGCTGGCGATGTTGCCGTTGCCGGCCTGGGTGACGGTCGCACGCTGGTTGCTGCCGAATTGGCCGCCCAGTTGCGGGCCTTTCCAGTTGCTGGCGTAGACCTTGTTTTCAGTGCCCACGGAGGTGGCGTTCAGCACATGGCTGTCGCCGCTCTGGTAGGTGAAGTGCACGTTGCCGGTGCCTTGCTGGTACAGCGCGAGCACCGAGCCGACGGAGTCGAACTGGTCGGCATAAATGGCGTTGACGTCGCCAACTTGCAGGACCTGGGCGTTGTTGTTTTGGCCGAAGCTTTGGTCGACCACGGTTTCGTTGGTCTGTCCGTACTGGTTGACGGTGGCTTGACTATTAGCGGTTTGCCCGCCTTGCCAGACTTCACTGCCGTTGAAGTCGCCGAACTGGTTGATCGTGATGACGCCGCCGTTGCCGTCGCGTTGGTCGCCATAGGCATAGTTGCCTTCGCCGGCCTGGTTGATGCCGATCTCGCCGCCCATGTGCGCGATCTGCTCAGTGGTGCCGTAGTTGGCGGTGCCGTACTGGATGATCGTCGCGTTGTTGGCGATGCCCAGTTGAATCTGCTCGATATTGGCCTCGTTGGCGTCACCGAACTGGAAGGTCTGGCCTTTGGTGGCTTCCTGGCTGTCCTGATAGAGGAACGAGAAATTGCCGCTGCCCGTCTGTTGTTGCAGCGCCTGGTTTTCGCCCATGCCGATCGATTGACTGGCATGGCTGATGTTGAGACTGCCGACCTGTTGCTGGACGATGGTGCTGCCGTTCTCGAACAGTTGCTCAGCGTAACCGGCGTTGAAGTCGCCGGCCTGATCCTGGGTGATGGTGCCGGTGGCGGTGTCTTGCACCGCCATGGCATCGTTACCCTCGCCGAGTTGCTGTTGGGCTGCGGTACTGAACGGGGCCGCGGTCTGTTTCACTTCGGCAATGTTGGCGGTGCCGACCTGGGACTGGTTGGAAACGCTGTCGTCGGCCATTGCCTGGGCACTGACAATGACCAGGATGGCAGCGGTGAGGGGCGTCAGTTTGAACATGATGAAACCTCCAAGTGGTGCAGTGCTTTAGCGATATTGTTTGACCGAAACGCTCATGCCATTTCCCGACTGGGTCACGGCGCTTGAAAGTCCCGTACCGGCCTGGTCGATGCTGGCGTCGTTGTTATTGCCGTTCTGCGAAATCTGCGCGCGGTTGTGGCTGCCGTTTTGCGTGATTGAAGCGGCGTTGCCGGAACCTTGCTGGGTAATCAATGCCATGAGGTCGCTGCCTTGTTGCAGGATCCAGGCTTCCTGGTTACTGCCCGACTGGACGATGGTGCCGAGCAACGACTGGCCGTTCTGTTGCACCAGCGCCACGTTGGCCTGGCCGTTCTGGTCGATCAGCGCGTGCTGGCCAACCGGTGGAGGCAACTCGCCGAGGTCGGCGGAGGGTGCCAGGTCGTCGTTCTCCATCAAATCGTCGGCACGCGCGCCTGCACTGCTGCAAAGCAGAAGCAGGCAGAGCAGGGCGGCGGTCGGCGTTTTCATGGCGCTGTCCTGTGGGAAGAGGCCGGCCCCACCCACCGAATCGGCGGGTGGGGCGAGGGCTCAGTTGGAGATGACTGTCACGGTACGCACGGTGCCTTGGGACGAGGTGATCGTGGCTGTCGGGTTCGCCGACGGAATCACCGTGGTGCTGTTGCTCACCGTCAACCGCCAGCGACCGGTCACCGGCACCGTGGTGGTGCCCAGAGTTGCCAGCCCTGTCGGGGTGCTGACCTTGACGGTGATGACGTTGCCGGTAATCACCGATGAGGTACCTGCAAAGTCCCAGGTGAAGCGGTTGTTGGAGCGCGCCGACACCGTGGCCGTGGTGACCGTGAAGGTTTCCGCAGCAGGCCGTGGCGAGACTTGCACCGTGACGGTAGCGGGAGCCGACAGGGCGCCGAAGCTGTCCCGGGCGACGTAGGTGAAGGTTGTGGTGAAGGCCGTGGTGACCGTCGCTGGTGGGGTGTAGGTGATGACGGTGCCGTCGGTGCTGACGCTGCCGCGATTGAGTGCCGGTTGGGTCAGGCTGGCGACGGCGAGCGGCACGTTGCCTTCCGGATCGGTGTCGTTGGCCAGCACGTTGATCGGTATCGCCACGCCGAGGGTCGCGATGCTGTCGGCGACGGCCACCGGAGACTGGTTGGGCGCCACGGTGATGGTCACGGTCGCCGGAGCGGTCGAGGCCAGGCCTTTGACGTCTTGAGCCTTGTAGGTGAAGGTCGCTGTCAGCGGTGCATTGACCACGGCTGGCGGGGTGTAGACCACCGAAGTCGTGCCGCTCAATGCCACGGTGCCTTGCCCGGCAGCCGGTGGGGTCAGCGCGGTGATGCTCAGCGGCGTGTTGCCATCGGGATCACTGTCGTTGGCCAGCAGGTTGAGGGTCAGCGGCACGCCGAAGCTGGTGCTGCCAGTGTCGGCGACCGAGAGCGGCGCCTGGTTCTCACCGGTATCCGGAGCCGTCCCGACCACCACGACTGGTTCGGTGTCACTGCCGCCAGCAGCGGATTTGACGGTGACGGTAGCCGGTGGCTGAGTCAGGTCTGCGATGGTCAGTCGTTGCAGGGTGCCGGATTTCGACAGGCGTCCGTAACCTTGCGCAACCATGTCCGGCACGGCCACTTCATCCGTGGAGGAGGCCTCGATCAGCAGGCTGTGATCGCTCCAGTTGTAGCGAGCGGTCTGGATTTTCACCAGGTCAGTGACCTTGCTCGATACCGCCGTCGGCCGGGTGGTGCCCGACGGATTGGTGGCGGTGACGACCACGATCGAAGGCAGCGTGCCGCTGGCCAGGTGCTGACCGAAGAACCCGCCGTTGTTGTCGCCCAACAGGTTGGTCTGGCATGGCGAAAGTGGCGGACCCGGCACCAGAGCGATGGTTTCGCGAAAGCACAGGGTCGAACTGTTGTCTGATTTGGCAAAGACTTCGACCCGGGTGCTGGTGCCTGTACCCGAAGTGGTGCGCCGGTAAGTAGCGCGATCAACTTCCACGGGGGTTTGCGCACGGCTGTCCAGGACTTTACCGGACAAGTTGAACAAATTGGTTTGAATGGTCCCGGCCGGACCTGTGATGCGGACGAAGTTGGTGTCATTGGGACTGCCGGTGACCTGTTCGGTGAGGTTCGGGTCGCCAACGTAGGTTTCGATGGCGCCGGTGTCCGGGTTCACTTCGGTATAAGGACCGTTGACGCTGCGCAGGAACGGCCCGATGTTGCCATTCAGCGTGCCGCTGAAATTTCCAGGCGCACCGATGCCGATGTCCCGGGTGATGTTGATGGCACGACGGCCAGGCGTGGTGACATTGACCGTTTCGACCCCGTAAGGGTGAGTGATGGTGTACACCCCGGCAGTGGGCACCGAGACCCGAACGCGAATCCGCGCGAAGGCCACTTGATCGCCATCGAGCGGATTACCGCCACCGAATGCAGCCTCGATCCCGGCCACGTAGGCATCCAGTTCATAGCCGCTGTTGCCAATTTGCGGGATCGCAGTCTCAGCCAGGAACCAGAACGCTTCCGGCGGCCAGTTGTCGGGGAAGATCATTGGTTGGGCATCGTCGTAAATGCCCGGTTCAGCCAGCAGGATGCACATGTAGGCCGGCGGCACAGTGGTCCCTACCCGTGAGCTCACTGCCCGGGACTGGCACAGTTCCATCGAGAGTAAATTGTTGTCCTGATACCACATCGGGAATTTCCCGGTGGCGAAGGTATAAGGGCCGGGGTCGACAGCCGCGAGTTGCGCGAATGCACTGCCGGACAGCGATAGAGTCAGTCCCAGGGCGTTGAGCGCCAGGCGTGGCCAATTGTTCATGATGCCTCCTGATGAGGATCTGCGCATGTGAGCGTTCATTGCACGATGACCACTTCTTCGATGTCGCTGCCGCCATTGGATGACGTCACTCGAACCTTGGCGGGTGGAATCGGCGAGATGCCGGTCGCCAGGGATTTCACTGCGCCATCGCCACTCAGGGCGCCAATGGCGGCACCGCTGGCGGAGGTGGCGGTGAGCACTGGCGGCGAGGTTTCATCGCTGGTCGAGGCCACGAGCGTCAATTGCCCGGAGCTCAGGCTGTACTCGGCACGCTGGATCACCACAAGGTCGGTCAGGGGCATGGACAAGGTGGTCGGCGTGCTGCTGGGGATGGCCAGGTGATTGTCGGCCGTCACTTGCAGGGTGCTCGGCAACGTCGGGTTGTTCGAGGACTGCGCATACCAGTTTCCGGTGGTGTCAGCCTCGGTCAGGTGCAGCGCCGGGTTGTTGCTGTCCAGGGTCACAGTGGCTGGTGGCGGCGGGGCCATGACGAATACGTCTTGTTGGGCAACCGGGGCGCTTTCACCGGCCTTGCGCGAGTAGGTACTGCGCTGGGTGATCATCGGAGTCGGACGGACCACTGTCGATAACTTGCCGGAGATGGCCATCACCGTGGTGCGCAAGTCCAGTCCGTTCGGACCTTCGATGCGGATGTAGTTGGTATTGAAAGGGCTGCCGGTGAAGGCTTCCGAAAGGTTCGGGTCGCCGACGAATTGCTCCGCAGCACCGGTCACCGGATTGGTTTCGGTGTAAGGGCCGTTGACACTGCGCAGGAACGGTCCGATGTCACCCTTGAGAGCGCCGTCGTAGGTTTTCGGTGAGCCGATGCCGATGTCCCGGGTCATGTTGATCGCCCGCCGCCCGGGGGTGTCGACGTTGAATACATCGACGCCGTAGGGGTGGGTGATCACGTAGGTGCCAGCGGTGGGCACGTCCACCCGGATGCGGATGCGCGCAAAGCTGATTTGATCACCTTCGACTGGGTCGCCGCCGCTGAAGGCCGCTTCGATGGCACTGACGTAGGTCAGGTCGATGCCCCGGGCGGCATCGACAATGGCGCCGTCGCCTGTGAACCAGAATGCTTCGTCGGGGAAGTTGGTCGGAAAGACGACCGGTTGCGCATCATCAAAAACCCCGGGAGTCGGCAGCAGGTTGCACATGTACGACTGTGCACCGGGAGCGCCGGGGACTCGCGAACTGACGGCCTTGGACAGGCACAGATCAAGGGTGCGGCCATGGGTGTCCTGATACCAGGCGGCAAACGAGCCGTTGGCTGGCACATAGGGACCGGGGTCGACCGCAAACAGCGCTGCCTGGGCAACACTTTGGGCGAGAGCGCTGACAACCAGGGCGGCCGCCGTTTTGGACAGTAAAGGGTGCATGAGTATTCCCTCTATCAGAGTACCTGCCCCGTAGGGATGGGTCAGTTGGGAGGGCTTCGGCAACTTCCATACCAATCTTTCAAAACGGCCGGTAGAGGCCCGCAGTGAAGGCGTGGAGCGCGCAAACGGTTTCGCGGGGGCGAGGGCGTAAGCGGGCGACTGTCCCCAGCATTGGGGGTAGGTGGGGGCAGTGGGGTATGTGGGGAATTGGGTGGGGGGGACAAAACCCGATGTCGGGCAAAGACCGGACAGTGGGCTATAACCCTATAGGGAGTTTCCGGGAACAACGTCCATGACCAGTCAGACCACCACCCTCCTGAAAGAAGAGGGCGATATCCGCCTGAGCTCGCGCAAACAGCCGTTCAATCTGCTGCGCTGGTTCTCGCTGATCAGCATGGCCGTGATCGGCACGGTGGCCGTGGCGCTGGGGGCGGTGTCGACGCGGTTCGTGATTACCGAAAGCGTGCAGCGCGATGCCTTGCTCACCTCCCAGTTCATTCAAGCGATTGCCTCCGCCGAGGTGCGCCATGTCTCGATCCCCAACGTGCGAACCATGGGCGAGCTGCTGGACCCGCGCAAGGACAGGGACTTTCCTGACGTCGACCCGATGGCCCGCGCCAGCGCCCGTGGTGAATTCCTCGACCATATCCAGCATTTGCCAGACGTGATTCTGGCGAACATTTATGCCCCTGACCGCATGGTGATCTGGTCCACCAACCCGGCACTGATGGGCACCACGATCCATGCCGACGAAGACCTGGACCAGGCCTTCGCTTCCAAGACTCCAGTGTCGGCCAGTTATCACAACGTCGACAAAAGCCGCATGGAGCAGAAGTTCATCACGCCCCCGGACTACATCTTCATAGAGAATTACATCCCGCTGTTCGATGCCGATGGCAATACCGTCACGGCGATGGTCGAGATCTACAAGGAACCCAGGGACCTGATCGATCGCATGGAGCGCGGCCTGGTACTGATCTGGCTGGCCACGGCCCTGGGCGGCGGACTGATTTATCTCGGGTTGTACTGGATCGTGCGCCGGGCAGCCATTTTGCTGGCAGTGCAACAAAAACAACTGATTACCAACGAAACCTTCGTGGCGCTCGGGGAGATGTCCTCGGCGGTGGCCCACAGCCTGCGCAACCCATTGGCGACCATACGCTCCAGCGCCGAACTGGCCCTGGAGTTCGACACTGGCCTGGCCCACAAGAACATCAACGACATCATCGGTCAGGTGGATCGCATGTCGAAGTGGGTCAGGGAATTGCTGCAGTCCTTACGCCCGCTCAATGATGACGCCGAGCCGGTGAACCTGGTGGCGGCCCTGCATGACAGCCTCATGGCCTTCGAGCATCAGATTGCCAAGGCCGGTGTGCAGGTGGTGTTCGAGCCGCAGGAGACGCCGATGGTGTTGAGCCAGCAGGTGCAACTCACGCAGATCCTCAACAGTTTGCTGGCCAATGCCGTGGAAGCGATGGACAGGGGCGGCACACTGAGCATCACCCTGGAGTCGACCGACACCCGGGGAATTTGCGTTGTCGTGAGCGACACCGGCAAGGGCATGAACGAAGAACAGCGCAGGATGGCGTTCCGGCCTTTCTTTACCACCAAGCAAGGCGGGCTGGGTGTCGGGCTGGTGCTGGTAAAGCGGATCATGGAACGTTTTGGCGGCGCGGTAAACCTGGGCAGCCGTGAGGGCGAGGGCACGAGTGTCCGCTTGTCGTTCAAGCGGATTCCCTGAAATCGGGTATGAACTTTCCCCGCTAGCGGGTGTCTGGACCCAGTCGTTTTCCCCGGTCGCGGCACATTGATATTGATAAGCCATTGTTTTCTTGAGTGTTAATGCTTTTGTATAAAACTGTTACAAATCTGGCGAGGTCCTTGCAAAACCACCACTACCCCCTTCAAGACTTCGAGGCGGCTGGTGATGGACAGAAACGCGCGGTACCCCTTCAAGTGGTTCGGCCTGCTGACGCCGTTGAGCGTCCTCCTGACAATGACGCTCGGCACAGCGAACCTGCGTGCCAGCCCGATCGATGACGAGCGACAGCCAGAACCTACCGATCCTTCGGCTTACTACGACGAACCGGCTGATGAAGCCGCCGCGCTCAACGCCATCTTGACCATGCCCGAGGCCAACGAAGACTCCTTCGATTTGCCCGATGGCGTCAAAGGCAGCCGAGACACCACGCGCCAGGAAAACGTCCTGCCGCCGACGGTGCAAACCAGTTTCAACTACCCCACCAATGGCAAGCCGAGCCCGCTGTTCGGCGCTCAGCCGTTCACTCAGCAGATGGTGTTGTTCGAGGAGTTCGGTCCGGAAAAACTCGACCCCACTACACCGGCGGCGCCGTTGGGCTTTCCACCGGCTACCGTTGGCCCGCTGCCACAACAGGACCCCACCAACGCGGCCCGCAGTGCGCCACCGAGCGCGGCACTCGATGCCTTTATGCGTCAACCGGGGCTGACGCCGTTCCCCAGCCAGTACTCCAACGTGGTGGACCGCAACCCGTGGCAGGCGCAGATCGAAGTCTTCCTCAACCGCCATATCGGCTCGTCAGCCGAAGGCCGTCCGCCAGGAAAAGGCTGGTCGCATCAACGCTGGAACGAGTTCTACCCGCAAATGGCCTACAAAACCGTGCAAACCGGGGCGAGGCTCAACAGCGGCTGGCGTGACAGTCATCAGATGCACGGCTATGCGCTGGGTGAGTTTGGCCCCGGTGGCCTTTATCACAACGTCGCCGGCGTGCCAGCCACGGCGGGCACCGCCAAAGGCGTCGATGCGCGTTTCCACCCGAGCATGCCGGTGCAGAACCACAACTCGGTCTGGACCTTTGACGGCACGTTACCGCCCAAGTTGCTGATGGTGCGTTACGGTCAGCCGGTGCTGATGCGTCATTACAACGGCTTGCCGATCGACCCTGCCGCCAACATGGGGTTCGGTCTGCACACCATCAGTACTCACGAGCACAACGGTCACGCACCGGCGGAAAGCGATGGCTATGCCAACGCCTTTTTCTTCCCAGGGCAGTATTACGACTATCGCTGGCCGATCCAGTTGGCCGGCTACGACAGCATCAACACCGACGCCCATGATCCGCGCGCGGCGTTCCCTTGCTCGCCGGGGGAAACCCTGTGGACCAACGACATCAGCCCCAGCCGCAAGACCTGCGACCACGGCACGATCAAGATCCGCGGCGACTGGCGCGAAACCATGAGCACCCACTGGTTCCACGACCACATGCTCGATTTCACCGCGCAGAACGTCTACAAGGGCAACGCGGCGATGATGAATTACTACAGCGCCCTGGACCGTGGCAACGAATCGGTTAACGACGGTGTCAACCTGCGCTTCCCCAGCGGCAGCGCCTTGCCGTGGGGCAACCGTGACTACGACGTCAACCTGGTGTTCGCCGACAAGGCCTGGGATCAGGACGGACAGTTGTGGTTCAACCCGTTCAACACCGACGGCTTCCTCGGTGATCAGGTGCTGGTCAACTGGCAGTGGAAACCGACCCTGGATGTACGCGCCCGCAGCTACCGGTTCCGCATCCTCAACGGCTCGGTGTCGCGTTACTTCAAGTTCGCCATTGTCCGCGAGGTCAAGGGCAACAGCGGCGAGTTCCCCGGCCCGAAAAACTCCGGCGTGTCCTATGCCCGCGTGCCGTTTCACCTGATTGCCAACGACGGCAACATCATGGAACACAGCGTGCCGTTCGACGGCACCCTGGACCTGGATGCCGACGGCGATAAACAGAATCACAACGCGATCCTGCCGACCCAGGGCATCGCGGAGCGCTTCGACATCATCGTCAACTTCGCGAAAAACGGCATCAAGCCCGGCGACAAACTGTTCGTGGTCAACCTGCTGGTGCACGACGACGGCAAGGGCCCGAAAGAACCCGTGCCATTGGCCGATGTGCTGTCGGAGAAATACCTTGCGGTGATCAAGCAATCGAGCAAGGGCCCGCAGTGGGACAAGGGTGACCCGGGCGTGGGCAAGGTCTTGCAACTGAACGTCAAGGCCTACACCGGTCAGGACCTGGCCATGGACCCGGCAGCCTACGAACCGGCCAAACCGGGCAAGGCCGAAGGCCTGGTGATGATCCCGCTGAAAATCCATCGCGACAATGCGGCCGACAAGGCGCTGCTGGCTCAGGCTCGTCACCGCACCTTTACCTTCGGCCGTTCTGATGGCACCGATGAAGCACCCTGGACGGTCAAGACCGATGGCGGTTTCGGCTTCCACATGGACCCACGTCGCTTGAACACGGCGACCCAGTTGAAAACCGGTCCAACCGATGCCGGCGTCAGTGGCTTCGGCACCCTGGAAGTGTGGAACATCAAGGCCGGCGGCAAGGGCTGGAGTCACCCGGTTCACGTGCATTTCGAGGAGGGGATCATTCTCAGCCGCGGCGGCAAGGCGCCACCGGAATGGGAAAAATGGGCACGCAAGGACGTGTACCGCATCGGCTCGGAAAACGACGGCCTGGACAGCGTCGAGGTGGCGATCAACTTCCGCGAATTTGCCGGGACGTACATGGAGCACTGTCACAACACTCAGCACGAAGACAACTCGATGCTGCTGCGCTGGGACATTGAGAAACCCGGGCAATTCCAGTTGATGCCGACACCGTTGCCGAGCTGGGATGGCGTGCGCTATGTCAACTCCGCTGCGCTGCCAACCTTCCGCAATGGCGACGGCTTCGGCCCACAAGTGGCGGTGAAAAAATGAAGCGCAGGCGCGCCGACACACCGGCGTATACGCCGCGCTCCCGCGCCTTGGGCATGCACCTGATTCTGGTCCTGGTGACCTGTCTGTTGGCGGCTCGGGTGCTGCTCGCTCATGACGGGATACTGTCGCCGAGGGAATCGGCGACGCCCTGGGGTGGCGAATACTTCCCCAACACCCTGCTGACCGATCAGGACGGTCGGCAGGTGCGTTTCTTCGATGACTTGATCAAGGACAAAGTGGTGGTGATCAACTTCATCTTCACCTCTTGCAGTGATTCCTGTCCGCTGGAAACCGCACGCCTGCGTCAGGTGCAAAAGTTGCTGGGCGACCGGGTCGGCCAGGACATCTTCTTCTATTCCATCAGCATCGACCCGCTCAGCGACACCCCCGAGGTGCTCAAGGCTTACGCACAACGCTTCAAGGTCGGGCCGGGCTGGACGTTTCTGACCGGTGAATTCGAAGCGGTCACCGACCTTCGAAAAAAACTCGGGCTGTTCATCGAGGGCGTCGACAACGGACGCAGCAAAGACCACAACCTGAGCCTGATCGTCGGCAACCAGGGCACCGGCCGCTGGATGAAAGCCTCGCCGTTCGAGAACCCGTGGATTCTCGCCGACCAGTTGGCCAACACCTTGCAGAACTGGAAGAAACCCAGCATTGAGCAAAGTTACGCCGATGCGCCCGAGATTCGCCCGCCGAGCAATGGCGAAGAACTGTTTCGCACCCGATGCGCGTCGTGCCACAGCCTGGGTCCGCTGGACGGGCAGGGCATCGGCATGCGCAGCATCGGCCCGGACCTGGTCGGCGTGACGCGCCAACGGGATCTGGCTTGGCTCAACCGTTGGATTCGCGAACCGGACCGCATGCTCGCTGAAAGGGACCCGCTCGCGCTGGCACTGTTTGAACGCTTCGACAAAATCCCGATGCCCAATCTGCGTCTGGATGAGAATGCTGCGCAGTCAATTCTGGGTTTTTTGCAGGAAGAAACCGATCGCCAGCAACCGCTACAAGCGGCGCAGGTGCCATAGCGGCGAAATACTATCAGTGAAGCCGTCGACCACGATCAATGCCACCTACACTGATCCGAAACATGACTGAAAAGGCTTGATGCAAGCACCCTGGACAAGACCCATGCAGATACTGAAACAACAAAAAGTACCTGCGCCGGACGCCCCGGCAGCAGAAGGCCAAAGTCGAAGTGGACAGTTCAATCTGCTGCGCTGGTTTTCGCTGGGAAGCTTTCTCATCATTGCGGTGGTGGCGATGGGGTTGGGTTATGTGTCCACGCGGTTTGTTGTCGATGAGAGCATCGAGCGTGATTCCATGCTGACTGCGCAATTCATTCAGGCCATCGGTGATGCGGAGATTCGCCACGCCGGCATCACCCTGAAAAGAACCATGGGCGAGATGCTCGATCCGCGCGAAGACAACGCCTATCCCGACGTAAATCCAGGTGCCCGTGCCGCTGCCCGCATTGAGTTTCTCGATCACGTCGAACACTTGCCGGACACGCTGTTGGCGGTGGTGTATGCCTTGGATCGCACGGTGGTCTGGTCGACCAATCCACAGATGATCGGCATGCGCGTCGAAGGTGATGAAGAACTGGACGAATCCTTTGAAATGAAGGAGCCGGTCTCCACCAGCTATCACCAGATCGACGAGGAACGTCCCGAACAGATGCTGTTGCGCGAGCCCAAGTACCTGTTCATCGAGAATTACATCCCGATGTTCAATGCCGACAAAAGCAAGGTCATTGCCATGGTCGAGATCTACAAGGAACCGGCGGACCTGGTGGAACGCATTCAGCGTGGCTTCAAGGCGATCTGGCTGGCGACCTTGCTCGGTGGCCTGCTTATCTACCTTGGGCTGTTCTGGATCGTGCGGCGTGCGTCCGTGTTGCTGCAGAGCCAGCAAAAACAATTGATCACTAACGAGACCTTCGTCGCCTTGGGAGAAATGTCCTCGGCCGTCGCCCACAGCTTGCGCAATCCGCTGGCGAACATCCGTTCCAGTGCCGAACTGGCCCAGGAAATCGCCAGCCAGAGTGCGCAGAAAAACATCGGCGACATCATCAACCAGGTCGATCGCATGTCGCGCTGGGTCCGGGAGTTGCTGGTGTCGTTGCGACCGATAAACGACGACTCCGAAACGGTGGACCTGGTGCTGGCCATTGATGACACTCTGAGCGCGTTTGACGCGCTGATCAGGCGCTCAAACGTGCACGTGCACTTCACACCGAAATCCTGTCCGCCGGTCGTCAGCCAACAGGTGCTGCTGACCCAGATTCTTAATAGCCTGTTCGCCAACGCCCTGGAGGCCATGCCCAAGGGCGGCATGCTCACTATCGCCATTGAACAACCCCGACCCGGACTGGTGCGCATGACCCTGAGCGATACCGGCAAAGGCATGACCAAGCAGCAGCAACAGATGGTCTTCAAGCCGTTTTTCACCACCAAACAGGGAGGGTTGGGCGTTGGCCTGGCCCTCGTCAAACGAATAATGGAGCGTTTCGAGGGCTCGGTCGAACTGACCAGCCAGGAGCAGGAAGGAACCCGCGTCTGTCTCAATTTCAAAGTGGCAACGGGAGGGGAATATGGAGCACAGCATACTGCTGGTCGAGGATGATGAACTCCTGGCCGAGAATATTCAGACCTACCTGGAGCGCAAAGACTTCGAGGTGACGGTCTGCCATTCGGCTGAAGAGGCGTTGGATAAACTGGGTACGTTCACCCCTGATGTGGTGCTGACCGACAACTCGCTGCCGGGCATGAGCGGTCACGACCTGATCCAGAAGCTGCGCATCAGCGCGCCGGATCTGAAGGTGATCATGATGACCGGCTACGGCAACGTCGAAGATGCCGTGGTGGCGATGAAAGAGGGCGCTTTTCATTACGTCACCAAACCGGTGGCCTTGCCGGAGCTCAAGCTGCTGCTGGACAAGGCCCTGGCCACTGATCGAATGGAGCGCACGCTGTCGTTTTATCAGGAGCGCGAGGCGCAGAAGTCAGGCGTACAGGCATTGATCGGCGAATCGGCGCCGATGCAATACTTGAAAAACACCATTACCCAGTTGCTCGACGCCGAGCGGCGCATGGCCAACACCGACCTGCCGCCCGTGCTGGTGGAAGGCGAGACCGGTACCGGCAAGGAACTGGTGGCCCGGGCGCTGCACTTCGACGGTCCGCGCAGCAAAGGTCCGTTCATTGAATTCAACTGCGCGTCGATCCCTTCCAATCTGGTGGAGTCGGAACTGTTCGGCCACGAGAAGGGCGCCTTCACCGACGCCAAGGACCGTCGAGTTGGTCTGGTGGAAGCGGCCGATGGCGGCACGCTGTTCCTCGATGAAGTCGGTGAAATGGACCTGCTGCTGCAAGCCAAACTGCTGAAGCTGCTGGAAGACCGGACCATCCGCCGGGTCGGCTCGGTCAAGGAACGCAAGGTCGATTTGCGGGTAATCAGCGCGACCAACTGCAACCTCGAACAAATGGTGCAACAGGGCAAGTTCCGTCGTGAC
Organism: Pseudomonas sp. GW823-FHT02C02; assembly: GCF_058797635.1. NCBI lineage: Bacteria > Pseudomonadati > Pseudomonadota > Gammaproteobacteria > Pseudomonadales > Pseudomonadaceae > Pseudomonas > Pseudomonas sp. GW823-FHT02C02. The sequence continues at coordinate 15,172 of NZ_JBXAJV010000024.1, forward strand.
CTGTTCTTCCGTTTGCGCATTATTTCGATCAAGGTGCCGCGCCTGTATGCCCGCGGCGCCGATATCCTGCTGCTGGCCCGGCATTTCCTGGCGATCCACGGCAAACGCTATGGCAAACCGCACCTGCATTTCAGTGACCAGGCTGAAGAGTTGCTGCTCAGCTACAGTTGGCCGGGCAACGTGCGTGAATTGCGCAACATGCTTGAGCAAACCGTGTTGTTGGCGCAAAGCGATACGATTGCCGCCCATCAGCTCAACGTCTGCCTGAGCCTGGTGGATGATCCGATCGTGCTGCAAGAACCCCAGCACCACGAACCGCGACCGGCCTACAACGGCACCGAGTCGATGAACCTGCCGGAAGTCGAGCGCGACATGGTGCGCAAGATGCTCGACAAGACCGACTGGAACGTCACCAAGTCCGCACGCTTGCTGGGCCTGAGCCGCGACATGCTGCGTTACCGGATCGAAAAGCTCGGCCTCGCACGCCCGGACAAACGCCAGTGGTGAGGTTTATTGCAACGTTGCCCCCTGACGGATGAGGCATTCGAGCACGCATGTGGGGTCGAGGACTTCCTGGTTGACGTAGACGCCACGTACCGGATCGTAGGAGCGGATGAATACCCGGACTGAGGCATCCGCGACGGTCGGTAATATTGAGTCGTGGAACTCATGCTGGCTGGCAATCGGGATGAAATCCTGAGGTGCGGTCGGGATGTATGACCGAGGCGGCACGGTGCTCAGGGAGGGCGGCACCGGGTGGGCGAAGGGCTGGTCGGCCCCGTAATAATTGAACTCACTGCTGTAGTCAGTGGTGGGTGTCAGGGTATCGTCTGCCTGGGCGCCGGTGAGGGCGGTCAGGCTGAGGGCGAGCAACAGCGTCAGATCAGTTTTTTTCATGGCAACACCTGCGAAATCGGTTTTCCCGCACTTCCCCAAGGCCATTAACTATAGCTGCCCTACGGGCACGCGTTCGCGACGCCCGGATTACAACATTCCAACAAACGCCCAATGGGGTTTTTCAGCACCCTGATCTAGACTCGTGCCGGTCAACAATGACCCGGATTCTGGAGTGTGCAATGGAAATGCCGACCAAAAAAAATGCCATCGCCAGCAACCGCGATGCCTGGAACGACTCCGCCCGACACCACAAGGACGCGCCCGATTGGCAGGCTCTGGTGGAGGCGGTCAGTCATCGCGATTTTTGCTGCATCGATGACACACTTCGCGGTGTACTGGAGCAGGTCGGCGTCGATGGCAAGGACGTGGTGCAACTGGGCTGCAACAACGGACGGGAAAGTCTTTCGCTGTTTGCGCTGGGGGCTCGCAGCGTGGTGGGCGTCGACCAGTCCGACGCGTTTCTCGATCAGGCGCGGGAACTGGCTGGACTCTCACCCCATGAGCCCGAATTCATCGAGGCCGACATTCATCACCTGCCGGCTGAATTGCATGACCGCTTCGACGTGGCGCTGATCACCATCGGCGTCTTGAACTGGATGCCCGACATCGGCGAATTCTTCCACCATGTCGCGCAGACCCTCAAGCCCGGCGGTGCGTTGGTGGTGTACGAAACCCACCCCTTCCTGGAAATGGTCGACCCCGAGGCCGCCGATCCCTATCGTCTGGACAGCTCGTACTTTCGCAGCGAGCCGTTCGTGCAGGACCAGCCGATCGTCTACGAAGGCAAAGTCGACCAGCACACCGCGTCGTCCTACTGGTTCGTCCACACCCTGGGCGCCATCTTCACCGGCGCCATCGAGGCGGGACTGCAGATCAGCCATTTCAAGGAGTACCCGCATTCCAACCGCGAGGAACTCTATGACCGGTATGAGCGGCAGACGGCGCAGTTGCCGTTGTGTTTTACGTGGGTGGGGGTGAAGCGAGCAGCCTAGCCAGAAGAATCTCTCAAAGCACCGAGTGATTGATCGAATGACCTGGCTGCGCGCAGAGATCGATGCCGAGGGCATGGATGACCTTCAAAACCGTATCAAAGCGTGGTTTTGCACCGGGCGCGAAGGCCTTGTACAGGCTTTCGCGACCCATACCCGAGTCCTTGGCAATCTGTGTCATTCCGCGCGCTTTCACCACGTATCCGATAGCACGAAGAAATTCCTCGTTATCGCCCTCTGCGAGCACTTGTGAGAGGTACTCGCTAATGGCTTCGTCACTGTCCAGCAGTGCCGCCATATCGAAAGTAGTCAAAGTCTGGCTCATGTTTAAACCTCCTTTGCCAATTTTTTAGCCCGCCTGATATCGGCGGTTTGCGAAGATTTATCACCACCGGCCAAAAGCACAATGACGACACTGTTTCGCAAAGTGAAGTAGACCCGATAGCCGGCGCCGACGTCCACGCGCATTTCGGAAACGCCGTCTCCCACCGGCTTGATATCACCCAGGTTACCTGCAGAGGCACGATCAATGCGACGAGCGATAGCAATCTTCGCCCGCAAGTCACGAACTGAGGCATGCCATGCCACGAAGATCATAGTTTGTTGAACAATATAATTCATTGCTCAAATGTATCCACTTGGATACGAATGAGCAGTCAGGCGCTTCCTTCGCCAGGGATGGCTTTTCCCATAGATGTGTGGGACGTATCACGCTCTCAGCAGCGAAATCACCCGGCCCTCCTGTAGTTGATCGTCGTCGAACACAAAATCTTCGTGCGCTGGAGATCCACTGTAGGAGCGAGCCTGCTCGCGATAGCTCTCTGTCAGTCACATCAATGCCGAATGTGCTGCCGCCATCGCGAGCAGGCTCACTCCTACATTGGATCGTCGTCGAACACAAAATCTTCGTGCGCTGGAGATCCACTGTGGGAGCGAGCCTGCTCGCGATAGCTCTCTGTCAGTCACCTCAATACCGAATGTGCCACCGCCATCGCGAGCAGGCTCACTCCTGCATTGGATCGTCGTCGGACACAAAATCTGCGTGCGCTGGAGATCCACTGTGAGAGCGAGCCTGCTCGCGATAGCTCTCTGTCAGTCACATCAATGCCGAATGTGCCGCCGTCATCGCGAGCAGGCTCACTCCTACATTGGATCGTCGTCGAACACAAAATCTGCGTGCGCTGAAGATCCAATGTAGGAGCGAGCCTGCTCGCGATAGCTCTCTGTCAGTCACATCAATGCTGAATGTGCCGCCGCCATCGCGAGCAGGCTCGCTCCCACATTTGAATCCCTCCGTACACAAAGCCCGTGTGCACCGCAGATCCACTGTAGGAGCGAGCCTGCTCGCGATAGCTCTCTGTCAGTCACATCAATGCCGAATGTGCCGCCGCCATCGCGAGCAGGCTCACTCCTACATTGGATCGTCGTCGAACACAAAATCTGCGTGCGCTGAGGATCTACTGTGGGAGCGAGCCTGCTCGCGATGGCCGCAACTCGGTCTGTCTATCGGATATCAGGCGCTAGCCGCCCCTGTTACCACTGGCCGTCCCGGTTTGCGCAGCGGATCAAGCCGTGAGCCGGTGTAGCGGGTTTCGCGGTAGAAGCGCCAGAGTCCGAACAGGCCGTAGACGTGGGTGACGCGACCCTGTTCGTGGTAGCCCATGCGGATGTGCAGCTTCAGGGCAGGGATGTTGTGGGTTTCGCAGACGTCCACCACCTTGTTGCAGCCTTGGGCTGCCATTGCCGCCCAGAGGTCTACCTGAGCATCCACCGACAGGCTGGTGCCGAAGTAGGGGCGGGCCATTTCGCCGCCGAACTCGAAGAACTCACCAGGTTTGACCGGGAACCAGCAGCCGTAATAGTGACGGTCGTGGTAGTCGCGGACGCTGCCCCAGATGAACGCAACAGCGTGGCCTTCTTCGTCCAGATACATGTGCCCGGTGTGACCCTCGGTGGCGAGTTCGGCCATGGTCCCGACGCGGTCACCAAAATGCTTGCCGAAGGCGCTGGCGTTTTCAGGGGTGATGGTCACCATGCGCAGTCCCGAATAGGGACGCAGTTTGTGCGGCGGTACCGGGCTGATCAGGTCCCGTTCCATCCATAAAAGCTCCCAGTGGAAGAACACGTAGCGTTTCCACAGCGTGTTGAACGTGCGGCTCAGGCCTTTTTGTTTTATGCGTTCGCGAAGCTTTTCGATGATGCTCATGACGCTCTCCTTAGCCTAAGCCAGGGTGTGGGTGAAAACGCTTTTGATGGGTATAGATCAAGCTTGAAAGTTCATATCAAAGCGCCAGCTTTGAATGTGTTGCAACGTATGTAACTCATTCGAGCGCGGCTTCACCGGTCACCAAATGGCTGTTCAAAACACCATAGGATGCCCGCGGCACACCGTGAAGACGCCGCTCTAGAACAAGGGTTAGAGACTCTTCTGGCTGCAAATAGGCATCACCGAAATCAGCGCCAAGCTGAGTCGGATGAGCCACGATTTCCAGCACACCATCGGTCGGCATGGCCTCATTGCGCAGGTCCACTGGCGTGCACACATAATCCGCAGTCACACCCGCCAGGCTCTGCAAACGACTGTTGAGCAAGGTCTTGAACACGCGCTTGGGCAAGCTCAGGTTTTGCCCCAGATTGCGCGCAAGGCGCACGGGCACCCCTTGGCTCGCGGCGAAGCGGGCGACGATCTCACCGATGGGCCAGATGTTGTGAACGTGTTGATGGGAATCGATGTGGCTGGGCCGTACACCGTTGTCCACGCAGCGTTGCCATTGGGCGTTGAGCTCCTCCAACACTGCGTCGCGGTCCCCCCGGCTCAGCCAGAGGCGATGGCGGGACAGGTTGAGATCGAACACCCCATGGCTGTCACAGAAGTTCCTTCGACCCAGAATCGACTGACTCAACGGACGCCCATACGTGAGGTTGAAATGCAGGCCGATCCGGTCCTTGAGCAACGGATGCTGGGCCATGATGCACGCCGCTTCGAAGGCCGGCATATTGGCCATGGCCGTGGCGGAGCTGATCACCCCCGCCTGGAAGGCGCCCAGGATTACCGCGTTTTCGCACGGGCTGAGACCGAAATCGTCAGCGTTGACTATGACTTGGCGAGGCATGGTCGCCCTCCCTGTTTGTGTCGGTTGGCTTCGTTGCTTTGACCACTGCGGCAACGGGCGCCGGTGCAGTGGCAACGGTCGCTGCTGCCCGTTTGGCTTGCCATTTCTGCAACAAGGGTTTGAGCCGCTGCCAGAGTCTCAGGGCCAGGCCCAGCGCCAGACCGCTGGGGCGCCAGGAATAGAAACTCCAGCGCCAGTGTTCGAGTTGCCCGGTCATGCGTTCGTGCAGTTGATGGCTGGAATTTTCCAGGCTCACCCGCGAGGCATCGATCCAGCGCCAGTGCTCGTCCAGCCCCCAGCGAATCCACTCGTCGAGCAGCACCCGACCGCTGCCCAGATCGGCGTATTGCGGCAGGAACGCCAGGTTGTAATCGTACAACCGGCCTTGCTCCAGCAACCCGAGGCGGTAGCTGATGCAGCGCCCGTCCAGCTCCAGCACCACGACCCGCACCAGCCCCTGTTCGGCGAGGGCGGTGAAGGCTCGGTCCATCCATTGTCGGTGACGTTCGTCGGCGAAAATCCCGACGCCTTCATCGCCTTTCCAACTGACCGCTTCGACTTCACTGATGGCCTGCAACAACGGACCCATGGTCGACGCATCGGGGGTGATCCGTCGAACCTGGGCACCACAGGCTGCGATGCGTTTGCGTGCGCGGCGCAGTTTATAGCGGGGGTCACCCGAAACTTCCTGGTGGTCCGCGTCGCTGATCACGTGCACCGGCACCCGACAGCTGAGGCGCCGTTCACCGGTCGAGCTGTGCGCCATCCACTCGGTCAGCACGCTTTCTTCGCCGACCGGTTCCGACAACTCGTTGAGTTGCAGCAGGGCATGGGGAAGTTGTCGGCGGATCTCGATCAGTGCCTTGCGGATATTCTCCGAGTCCGTTTTTGCAAGGAGCGCAAGGCGGTCCGCAAGTGGGTAGCCAAGGTGATGCAGCACGCGAAACGGCAGCCTGGCGAAACGCTCGACGGAGGCCACCAACGGCAAACACAAGACCAGCTCATGACCCTGCCAGCCAAGCAACACATGCAAACGTTGCCCGGTGGTCAGGGCCTGTTCGGATGCACGCATCCAGGCCAGTGTGTTGAACGGTGTGTGGTCCGTCACTCGCAGACGCAACGCTTCATAAGCCGTTTCCGGGAAATCAGCGGCGCACAACGAAGTGCGCCATTCGAATCGTGCTGCCATAGGGTCAGCTCACCGCTGCTGTGGCGGGTTCACGTGCCGGTTTGCGCAAGGCATCCAGGCGTGAGCCGCTGTAATGGGTTTCGCGGTAGAAGCGCCAGCGACCAAACAGCTCGTAGACGTTCATGATCCGCCCTTGTTCCTTGTAGCCGGTGCGTATGTGCAGCTTGAGGGCAGGGACATTGTGAGACTCACAGACATCCACCACTGTGTGGCAACCCTGGTCCAGCATGGCTTTCCACAACTCCGTCTGCACGTCCATCGACAGCGCGGTGCCCCAGTACGCGCGGGTCAGCTCGCCGCCGAATTCGAAGAACTCGCCTTCTTTCACCGGGAACCAGCAGCCGTAATAGTGTTTGTCATGATAGTTGCGTGCCGCACCCCAGATGAAGGCCACCGCATCACCCTTGTCGTCCAGGTGCATATGCCCGGTGTAGCCTTCACGGGCCAGTTCGGCCATGGTCTCCACGCGGTCACCGAAGTAACGGGTGAACGCCACGGCGTTTTCCGGGGTGATGCGCACTACCTGCAGCGGTGGGTAGGGCCGGAGTTTGTAAGGCGGCAATGGAGTGACCAGATCGCGCTCCATCCACAACAGTTCCTCGTGGGAAAACACGTAGTGCTTCCAGATTTTATTGAAGGTGGCGCGCCAACCTTTTTGTCTGATGTGTTGGCTGAGTTTCTGCAAAACGCTCATGTTATTGACTCCTGACGGTCTCGGCCGCGAGTGGAGTGATGCGAGGTGCGGCCAATGGCCGATTTCGCTATTCAATACTTGGCAATTCATGAGGCGCTCCAGCTGAGATTGAACAGGGTCCGTCCTGGCAGCTCGAAGCTGACGCGACCGTCCTGGCAATTGAAGGGTGCGTCGCGGGCGCGGTTGTCGGCACCGAAGTAGCTTAATGAACCGTTGGCCAGCGGACACTGGACTCCAGTCAGGGCCACACGCTGCAAGCGCGTGGCTTTATTGACGCCCAGAAGGTTGCGCTTCTTGTCCTCGGCCATGGCCAGCACGTCGACCTCGAAGGCGTCGTTATCGAGGAGCATCACGTCGTGCAGCCAATGCTGGCGGATGAACTGCTGAGCCAGGCCCACGGGCTTGAGCTCGAAGCGATCGTCGCCGAGGACACGCAACATGCCTTTGGGGTAGTTCGGTTCGTCAGCAGCCTGGAACCAGCTCAGCATCTCCAGCAAGCCATCCTGGGACGAGTTGATGACGACCGACGTCCACCACAACGATGCGAAGTGGGTTTCCTGATCGTAAGGACTGAGGCTGGAACCGCTGGACATGTTGGTCTGGTCCAGCAGCAAGGCTTTGCGCGGCCGGCCCTGGGCGTCGAGGCCGACCAGGTCGGCGGCGCGGCGCACGCTGTCACGGTAGACCCGTGTTGCCAGCAGGTCGCGAATCATCCATTCGTGCCAGGCCAGGGCATCGATGTTGTCGCCGGATTCGGCCAGCAAGCGTTTGGCCCAATCGATGCCGCGTTTGTCGGCGGCGTTGTCAGCAAACGGGCCGTTGACCAGTCGCGAACTGGCGGGCATGGCGATGCGCACGCCGGCCTTGGCATTGGCGGGATTGCTACGCACTTGCCGGGCCATGCTGTTGAAGATGCTTTGGTAGTTGGCGTAGTCCGGGTAATTGAGGTTCGGCTCGTCGGCAAAACCGATGTAGTGCGTGCCTTTGCCACCCAGGGCCCGGGTCGACGCGAGCCAGGCGTCGAGCCCGGCGTTGCTCAGGGTGTCGGCGCGCAAGTCAGCCTGGCGCTGGCTCCCGGCCAACAGCGTGATGTCCTGGGTGATGCCGAAGCGGTCCTGATACAGCCGACGGAATTCATCTTCGTAGTGCGGATTCTTCGCCGTGATGTCGACGAAACTGTAGTAAGTGCCCGCCTGTGGCTTGAGTGCATCGAGCACTGCATAACTCGATTCCGGCACCTTGACGTAGGGCAGGGCGATGCCCAGGTTCGGGGTCGGCCCCAGCATTTTATTGTGCAATGTCAGCCGGACCTGGCCATCGTCTTCGCGCAGGGGCTTGAGTTGCTGCGGATTCTGGGCGAAGAGGTTGGCGGTGCCATCTAGCCAGAACGCCACCTTGCCGCTGCCTTGCAGGCGCAGGCGCCAGACCTGTGCTTCTGTTGCGACGGGCAACTCGACCTTGTCGAACTGCCAATAACCCCGATACGGTTTCAGCGCCAGCGCCACTTGTTTGCCGTCGCCCACGCGCTGCGCTTGCAAGGCGCTGACACCGCCGTGGAACTTGCCGGCCAGCACTGCGCGCTCACCCGGCGCTACCTTGAAGTACAGCTCATCGCCATTGTGGGTTTCGGCGCTGAAATGCACCTTGGCCGGGGCGAACAACGCCACCGTGTGTTCGTCGTGTTCAACCCGGTAGCGACGGAAGCTGTAGCCCGGAATTTCCAGTTGATAGCTGGAGGCACTCGGGGTCAACGGCCAGCTCTGGCTGCCGCGCGATTCGCTGGGGGCGATCAGGCGCTCGCCCTGGAGTTTGCCCTGGCCGTCGAGCAGGTACAGGCGTTCTTCGTTGGCATCCGCCTGCCACGCCGGCGCCCAGCGAATGGTCAGCGTGTCGGGACGATCCGGTTGCAGGTACAGGCTGCCGTCGCGAATATCGGCCCAACGCATGGGCGCCGCCTGGGCGCTCAGCGCGAGGCCAAGGCTAAACAGCAGGACCAGGCGTTTCATGCCGACTTCCGTTGCAGCATGTGCAGCATCGGCGTTACATCGCTGGGCAGGATGATCAGGGTTTGCCAGACCGGCACACCGCTCAACCGGCAGTACATCACCAGCAGCGCGAGAGTCACCGCGAGGTAGGCGATGGACGAGGCCGCCGCCGCGCCGACGATCCCGTAGGCCGGAATCAGCACCAGGTTCAGCGCCAGGTTCAGCAAGGCGCCCAGACCCATCAACAGCGAAATCGTGCCGGGACGGTTTTTGCCCAGCAAGTCCAGGCGCAGGATGCTCGCGTAGCACAGGCCCAACAGGCCCGGCAGCAGCGCCAGCAAGGCCGGATACGCCGGCTGATAGGCCGCGCCGAACAGCGTCACGATGAGCCATTCGCCGATCACCGCCATGGTCACGCAGGCGCCGAGCATCACCGTGGCGGTCAGGCGCAGGGCCAGCGGCGTCACTTTGTCGATGCCTTCTTCCTGTTGCAGCAGGCGTTTCATCAACGGCGTGGTCACGGCTTCCGGGACAATCAGCAGCAATTCGGCGGCGGCGCTGGCCATGGCGTAATGACCGAGCGCGGTGCTGCCGAGCAGGGCGCCGATGAACAGGTAATCGGAGCGCAGGATCACTTGCTGGAACAGCAGGTCGGGATGGCTGCGAGCGCTGTAGCGCAGCAGCTCGTTCTGGCTGGCGCGGTCCCATTGCAATTTCAGGGGCTGAGCGCGTTTGAGCCAGAACCAGCCCGCCAGTACCACCAGGCTGATGCCTGCCAGCCAACTGATCAGCGCTGCTTCCAGCGCGGCGTCTTTCCACATCCAGAACAAGGCGAGGAACAACAGCAGCGGCGCCAGGGATTCCACCAGGCGCAACGCGTTGAAGGCCACCACGCCGCCGGAGGCGTTGTGCAAGGTCAGCAGTCCGCTCTTGAGTACGGTCAGCGGCACCGCCAGCAACAACAGCCAGGCGAGCAGGCCCAGTTGCGTGGTGATGTCGAGTTCACTGCCGAACTCACGCACCAGGGCGACCACCAGCAAAGTCAAAAGACCCGCCAGCAAGCAACCGAACACCAGCACCTGACTCAGCAGCAACCCCATGGGGCGTTGCTTGGCCGCCTGAAAACCCACCGCCGAATTCAGCCCGCCGCTGGTGGCGGCGCTGATCAGGTCGGGCAAGGTGCTGAGCAGGGCAAACAAACCCCGTTCGCTCGGCCCGAGGATCCTTGCGAGTAACACGTTGCGCATCAGCCGCAAACCGATCATCGCCAGTTTGGTGCCCATGCTCAGGGCCAGATGCTTGAGGTAATGGCTGCGGCTCATGTGCGGGCCCCGCGGAACAGGCGCCAGGACAGCAGCTGCGGATTGCGCGCCACCCGCTGGCTGACGCCGAAACGGGGCAGGTTCAAGGGGTCATCGGTGCCCCGATAGATCCCGGTGCCGGTGCCCAGGGCGAACGGGTAATCGTGATCGGCAACGTGTTCGCGTACCCGCGCATCGTTGTCGCCGTTGGGGTAGCAGTAGACCGGCAGCGGCCGGTTGCAGCCATTGTGCAAGGCGTCGCGGCTGCGGCTGAGTTCTTCATGCAAACGCTGATCATCGAGGCCGGTGAGAATTGCATGGCTGGCGCCGTGGGGACCGAACCGCACCAGCCCCGAGCCTTCCAGCATGCGCACCTGCTGCCAGTCCAGCGCCTGGGGCAATGACTCGTCTGGGCACTCGTCGGTCAGGCGATTCAAGTCAGCAGGGCTGAGGGTTTTCAGGCTGTGCAGAAAATGCAGCAAGGCCAGGCTGCGACGTTCCACATCCAGTTCATCGAAGGCCACCGGCAACGGCCGACCGACTTGTCGCAGGCAATCGATCAATTGCATCCGCGCCCGTTCACCGTGGCTGCCCCAGAGGGTTTCGCCGATGCTCTCCCACCAGAACCGCTGGCGGCTGCCGATGAAATCGGTGGAGAGAAAAATGCTCGCCGGCACCTGGTATTTTTGCAACAGCGGGAAGGCATTCAGCGCATTGTCGCGCCAGCCGTCGTCGAAGGTCAGGGTGATTTTCGGGCGATCCGATCTCACCGTGCCGGGTTGCAAGATGTCCATCAACGACACGCAATCGAAGTGTTTTTTCAGCCACAACAGCAAGTGTTCGAAGGCTTTTGGCCCGACGCACAGCTCATTGCGGTGGGGCAGGTCGGCGGCGTGGTCGCTGGCCAGCACCCGGTGCAGCATCAGGATCACCCCGGCGCCTTGCAGTTGATTGCGGCCCACCGGCGAGTTGAGATACAGCCAGCCACTGGTACGTTTTAATAGTTGTTTGATCGCCATGGCTCAGTCCTTTCAACGGTTTTGCTCAGGGTTCCACTGGGCGTACCGCTGCCCCCGCAGGAACTGCCACAGACCGATACTCATCCCGGCCAGGGTCACTAGCAGGAACGCGGCGAGGCGGAAAGGTTTGGGCAGCCGGTGTTGCGAATCCAGCAGGCCGGCGATGGCCACGGCGTAACCGAGCAGTTGCGCGATCAGGCTCAGGCGATAGAAACCGTGTTCTTCCCACAGCCAGAAATTGCTCAGCAACAGCGGCAGCAACAGAATCGGCGCCAGACGGCGGATCAACTTGTGGCTGATCAAGGCAATCGAATACAGGCCATGTTTCAGCGGATTGAGCAGCTCGCTACGTTGGGCCAGGCTTTGCAAGCCCCCGACGGTGACGCGCTGACGGCGGCGGAATTGTTTGTCTGCTTCATCGACGCCTTGGTCGATTACTTGCGCTTCGGGCACATAGACAATGCGCTTGAACGCCACCGGCGCGCAGGTGCTGATGAAGAAGTCATCGTTGACCTCGGCCGGCACCTCCTGGAACAACTCGCGGCGCAGGGCAAGCAGGGCGCCGTCGGCGGAGACCATGCAGCCGGTGCGGTTTTCCACCCTGCGCAGCCAGCCTTCGTAATGCCGATAGAGACTGTCGCCGATACTCAGGCCACCGCCGGTGACCGGGATCACCATGTGCCCGGCGCAAGCGCCAACCTGGGGATCGCACAGCGGCGCCAGCAGGTGACCGAGGGTGTCGCGGGACCATTGGTTGTCGGCATCGGTGAACACCAGAATATCCCCGGTGCTCAACGCCACGCCGGCATTCAGGGTCGCGGCCTTGCCCTGGCGAGGCAGGTCGAGGATGGTGATTCGCGGGTCGATGACCTTGCGCGCACAGGCCACGGTGTCATCGGTCGAACCGTCGCTGGCCAGAATGATCTGCAGCGAGGCCGGCTCATAATCCTGAGCGAGCAACGTGCGTAACTTGTGTTCGATGTGCCGCGCTTCGTTGTGCGCGGCAATCACGATGCTGATGTTCATCGGTTCCGCGATTGCGTTACGCCGCGCCGCAAACAATGGCGCCAGCAGCGTCAACAGCAAGGGGTAACCGAGATAGGCGTAAACCGGCAGCAACAGGCACAACCAGAAAATGAATTCAGCCACGGGCAGGCCTCCTGGCTTTCCAATGACAAAAACTGAGAACAAACGCGGCACCGGCCAGGTGCAGACGCAACCAATGCAGGCCCCAGAGTTGCAGGGTCAACAGCAGATCACGGTGTTTTAAGGTCTGGCGCATGCTCAAGGCCAGCGCCGGTAGGCTGGTCAGGAACAACATGAGAGCCGCATGGTGGGGGAAGCCATCGAGCAGGGCGGAGATTGCCAGGAAATCCAACATCCAGGCGGCGAGCGACATCAGCGGGAAGCGCAGCAGACGCATGCTCATCCCGTGACTGCGCAGTAACTGCAGATGACTGCCCTGACGCCAGAATTCCTTGCCCATCCATTCACGCCAACTGCACTCATACCCCCAATGCAGGGCGACGGTCTGGTTGACTGACAGCAGGCGCGCGCCCGCGTGGGAAAGGCGCATGGTGAAATCCTTGTCCTCGCCGGTGCGCAGGGTTTCATCGAAGCCGCCGACCTTGTCGAACCAGGGGCGGCGCATCAACAGGTTGGAACTGGGCAGCCAGCGCACCGTCTGCACCGTCTCGTTGTTCGGACGCAAGGTGCGACGTTGCCAGGCATTGGCATACCAGGGGGCTTCGGCCGGGGTGTGCAAGTCCAGCCCGAGAACGTCGACCTGAACCGCGGGCTCGATTTTCAACAACAGCGTGAGCCAGTCCTCGGGCAATTCGACATCGGCATCGATGAAGGCCAGCCATTCACCGGTGGCGATGGCCGCACCGCGATTGCGCAAGGCGCCGATGAGCACGCCCGGCAGCACCAGCACCTGAGCGCCGAATTGCCGGGCTATCTGCGGGCCCTGATCGTCGGAACCGTTATCGACCACGATCAGCTCGCATTCCAGACCGGCGGCGATGGCAGCGCGTTGCGCAGCCAACAAGGTCCGAGCGATGTGGCGAGATTCGTTGTACATCGGAATAACAATACTGATGCGGCTCATGCCTTGGCCTCCGCGAGTGGGCTTTCTTCGGCTTTCAAACGCAGCACGCTGGTCAGGGCGAGCATGATCCACACGTACTTCTGGTTGGGTGCGCTGAGGAACATCAAAAACAGTGTCAGCGACAGAAAACTCATGCTCAGGTGCGTCAGCAAATCTGCCTGTTCGCGGTTGCGTCGCTGCATCCATGCACGACGGGCGCGGACCAGGTTGTACAAACCGAGGCCGAGCATGCCGACGAACAACAGGCCGGCGGGAATCCCCAGCTCACTGAAGATTTCCAGGTAGGTGTTGTGGGCGCGGCGGTACAGATCGCCGATCTTGCGGTTGGCCGAAAATGCCTTGGCATAACCGGTGGTGGCGTAGTGCAGCGGGAACGTCCCGGGGCCGGTGCCCAGCAACGGGTTCTCGCGGATCATCTCGCTGCCGACCACAATGTACGAGGCGCGGCGGCCGAGGGATTGGTCCTGGCTCTTGGCGCCGGCGCTCAAGATGCTCAAGGACTGAATGCGCTCGATATACCCCTTCGGCATCGCATACAGGGCCAGCGGAATTACGATCACCAGGCCCAGCATGGCAAACCCCAGGTGCCGTGGACGGATGCGTTTGAGCTCGAGGCGGTAGTGCCAGACGCCGATCAGCAGGCTGAGGAACAGCACCACCAGCCCCGAACGGGATTCAGTCTTGGTCATGCCGCCCAGCAGCAAAATGCAGCAAGCGACCCAGAAAACTCGATGCAGAAAGTGCGGGCTGCGCACCACCAGCAGCAAGGCAAGCGGCACGGCGAAGGCGATCAGCATGGCAAAGGCGTTCGGGTCTTCCAGCAGGCCGGCGGCGCGCCCCTGGTCCTGGTATTTGCTGGAGAACATCGCCAACACGCAGGTCGCCGTGACACTGAGGGTGACCATCTTGGCGAACAGGTCCATGTTCAGCTCGCGGCCGATCAGCAGGGTGATCACAAACAGCACCAGGCCGACACTCAGCTCCCGCAGATGCGCCATCGACATGCCCATGTTATCGGTGTTGATCACGCTCAGCAGGTACAAGACCATGAACCAGATCAGGTAGCGCCAGATGTTGCTGCGCAGGCGTTCGGAGGGAATCTGGTGGATGGCCAGTTGCAGCATCAGGATCACGGCTAATGACGCGCCGAGGAACTTGGTGCCCGACAGCGAACTGTCCTTGAAGAAACCTTCGAACGGCACCAGCGCCGCGATCCCGAGCAAACCCCAGGTGGGTTTTCGGTAAAGCAGCGCGACACCGACCAGGCCCAGCACCGCTCCCGGCGCCAGATACGGATAAGGGCTGGCCAGCAAAGCGAGGCAGACCAGGCCAAACAAACTGACGATCGAGAGCGGAAAGATCACGCGCGTGCCTCCCGTGCAGTACGGAGATAAAGTTGCGACCAGCGTTCGGCCAGGGCCTTGAGGTCGTAACGGTCCAATTGCGTACGTTTTGCGTTGTCGATCAGGTCGCGGGCCATGGCCGGTTCAGTCAGCAACGAGCCGATCTGGCGGGCGAGGGCGGCGCTGTCGGCGGGTGTCGCCAGCAGGCCGTTGTGCCGGTCTTGCAGCACATCGGGGATCCCGCCGACGCCGAACGCCACCACCGGCACACCGGCTTGCATCGCTTCGAGCAGAATCATCGGCGTGCCTTCGGTGCGCGAGCTGATCACCAGCGCATCGAGTTGTCGCCACCACACACTCATGTCGGTCTGGTAACCCGGCAGGGTGATGCGGTCCTGTAAACCCGCTTCGTTGATACGCGCCAGCAGCGTCTCCCGTTCCGGGCCGTCGCCGAGCATCACGGCGTCCAGTTGCGGGTGTTGCCGGCAGAGTGGAATCAGCGCATCGAGAAAAAAGTCCGGGCCCTTTTCACTGCTCAGCCGCCCGACGTAACCGGCCAGCCAACGCTGGCGTTTCGCGTGACGCGGCAACAGTCCGTCAGTCGCCGGCAGACCATTGGGAATCACCTGCAGCTTTTCCGCCCGGACGCTGGCCTGACGGCACAGCACGGCGATGCTTTCGGCAACGCAGACCACGCGATTCACCGACGCGGTGCGGCACAGTTGCAGGCTCAGCCAGGTGTAGAACTTCTGCTTGCGGCTGCGCGGTGTGAAACCGTGCTGGGTAATCACCAGCGGCAGGCGCAACAACGTTGCGCCCACCCAGCCAAACAACAGGCCCTTGAAGTTGTGCGTATTGATCAACGGCCGTTCCGCCCGGCGCTGGCGCAAATGCGCCAGTAATTCCCCCAACCCCGCGCAACCCCGGCAGTCGACCCCCGCCTGACGAAACCGCGCGATCAAGTCTGGCGGCGCATCGAGAAACAGCACTTGGTGCTGCCCCGGCGTCGCCAGGCAATGGTCCAGCAGCATCCGCTCAGCCCCGTAGAAGCCGCCGCTGCTGAGCAAATGAATGATCGGCAGGGAAGGGATGAGCGGCGCGTTCAATTGCGCACCCAATGCACGAGACGCGGTAAGGACCAGTTGTTGTGCGGATTGGTGGGTTCCACGTTCTGATCGTTGATCACCAACAGCACCGGCAAGCCCAGTTCGTGGGTGATTTGCGCTGGGTGTTTGAAACGGTGATCGAAGAACTCACGCACGTAGACCAGGGCAATCGCCAGCAAGAGACCGGTGAACAAGCCGAACGGAATGATCAGCATCGGTTTCGGGAACGCCGCTTCGGTGGGCTCATACGGCGGGCTGAGCACCCGTGCGTTGGACAGGTCGTTGTCCAGCGAACGTGCGCTGCTGCTTTCGGCGAAGCGTTGGGCATAGGTCGAGAACGCCGCGTGCAACGCGTTGATCTCGGTGTCCATCTGCCGCAGCTTGCTCTGGGTTTCCTGCAACTGGTGGATGCGCTCCTTGAACTCGGCAATGCGCTTGGTTTTCTGGTCGATCACCGAGCTGACAATCGCCAGATCAGTGTTGCGTTCCTGAATCCGGTTGCTGACCACTTTCAGAAACTGCTGACGGGTTCGGGCGATTTGCTCGCGGGTCAGCAACATCGGTTCGCTGCTTGGCTGGAAGATCGCCAGGTCGTTCATGTAGCGGCTGACCTGTGTGGTCAGGGCCTCACCCATCTGTTTGATCTCACGATCCTCGAACGCCACATTGTCCACGGTGGTGGTGAAGGTGTAGGGGAAGGTGTAGTCGTTGAGTTTCGAGTTGCTCGCTGCGGCCAGGCTGGTTTTCAGGTAGTCGAGCCAGCGTTGGCTTTGCAGCAGGCGATCGCGGTACAGGTTGAGCGCCTGCTCCTCGGTGTTGATGGCATTGAGGCGGAAGGTGATTTCTTCCTTCGGATCGGACGAGCCGACCGCTTCAAGCAAGCCCAGCCGAGTGCCTTCCAGGCCATCGAGACGCACCTGGTATTGCTTCTTCTTGGTTTCGTAAAACGACTGCGGCAAATCGATCGATTGCAGTGCCTGACGGCTCGTCAGGTAGTTCTGCAGCAAGGCTGCGACAAAATGGGTGCCTTGGGTTGGATTGTCGAAGCTGTAGATGATGGAGATCACGTTGGAGCCTGGCAGGGTCTCGATTTTCAGACTGTCGATCGCCTGTTGGGTCAGGGCATCCAGCGCCGTGTCGCGTACCGGGTCGGTTTCCAGGCCCAGTGTGGCTTTCATCGGGTTGATCACGTATTCACGCAGCGGCGTGGTCACGTACTGTTTGAATGGCTGGGTCACCAGTTTGTTGAAAACGCCAGGGGTAGGCGTGTACTCACCCTTGTCGCGCAACTCGCTGATGGTCTGCCGGATCAACGCCGGCGAGCGCAGGATATTGCTCTCGGTTTCCATGTCCGCCAGGGACGGTGGAATGAACGAGGCGTTCTCCTGGTTGAGGGAGGTTGTGGCGTCTCCCTGTGAGAGTTTTTTGGACTGCACGATCACCTGGGCGGTGATATCGAAGCTCTGTTTGAGCATCAGCGGCAAGACCAGGGCGATCACTGCAAAGACCAGGAAGACTCGTTTCACCAACTGCTTGTTGGCGAAAAAGATCCTGAAGAACTCGTGCAGGTAGTTTTCCTTTGGATTCATGTCAGGTCACCTGGGAGTCAGTTGTTATTGCTGTCTTTGTTGTCGACGCGGTAGCCGAAGCTGAAGCCCACGCCCTGGAACAACACCACGTCTGCCAGTTGCCGCGCGAGCTCACCGGCGCTCGCCAGTTTGGTCTTCGGCACATAGAGCATGTCGTCCGGTTGCAGGTACGCAATCTGCGACGCATCGCCGGCCAAAGCCTTTTCGACGTCGTAGCGCACGGCCTGCACCTGGTTGCCATTGCGGCGCATGATCATCACCGAATCGAGCCGCGCCTTGGTGTTGCTGCCACGGGCCAGGGTCAGCGCTTCAAGCACCGAGACCGGCCGGCGGATCGGGTAGGACCCCGGTTGGCCAACTTCGCCCAGCACATAGATTTCGTTACCCGCCGTGGACTTCAGCAGCACGTCGACGGTCATCCGCCCCGGCAGCTTCGCGTAGCGTTGGTTGAGGAAGGTTTCCAGTTGATTGACGGTCATGCCTTGCAGCGGCACGGCGCCGATTTC
Source organism: Pseudomonas sp. GW823-FHT02C02 (assembly GCF_058797635.1). Classification (NCBI taxonomy): domain Bacteria; kingdom Pseudomonadati; phylum Pseudomonadota; class Gammaproteobacteria; order Pseudomonadales; family Pseudomonadaceae; genus Pseudomonas; species Pseudomonas sp. GW823-FHT02C02. The sequence goes on from NZ_JBXAJV010000024.1 coordinate 33,013, forward strand.
CGGGAAGCTGGCGTAACCGTCGGTGCCCACGGTGATCTCCCGGCTCATGCCGGTAGCGGGGTGGTTCAGGGCACTTTTGAGGTTCGACTCGTTGCTCAGCGGGCTGATGACCTGCACGGACAACTGGTTGCGGTTAGGCTGGAACAGCTGTTTGCGCTGGTAGGCGCGCTGGATTTCCTCACGCGCCTGTTCGGACGTCAGCCCGGCGATTTTCACCGAGGTGTTGGCGCCCGGCAGTTCAATGGTGCCATCGGGCAGCACCAGTTGATTGCCGTTGAGCTGGCTGGCAGCGGTGAAGTTCAGGCCGATCTGGTCGCCGGACTGGATGCGGTAGGCGTCCGAGCCGCTGGTGCTGATGTGAAAGATCACGTCCAGCACATCCTGTGGACGCAAGGTCTGTTCGACCTTGGGCATGTCAGTGGCCTGGGCGTTGGCCGGTGAGGCCGTGAGGATATTCACCGGCATGTTCTGGGTTTCGGAAGTGCTGGAGCAACCTGCAAGCGGCAGCAACAGCAGGACAAGCATTTTGGCGTTCATGTCGTCATCCTTTTCTGATTGCTCACAGGTTTTTGTAGAGCCATTTCGGCATGTAGTACTTGCGCCGGTTGAAGACGCTGCCGACCAGTTTCGCGCCGGCCTGGGTCAAGCGCTGAACCGCCGCCTGGGCTACTTCCCAGCGCGTGTCTTCGGAGCGCACGACCATGATCACGCCGTCCACCTGGGTACTGATGATCATGGTGTCGGCGGCGGAATACACCGCGTCGCCGTCGATCACCACAAAGCGATACTGACTGCCGAGCTGATCGAGCAACGGGCCCAGGCGTTCAGGGGTCAGGTGCTCGGTGCCACGCACATACCGGCCGTTGGGCAGGATGTGGAAGGGCAGGCTGGAGACGTTCACCACGCAGTCCTGCAGCAGGGGCGGGCTCTGGGTGTTGAACAGCAGGTCGCGAAAACCGCGCTCCTTGGTCAGCCCCATCTGTTGCGTGAGGTTGGTCGATGACTGACTGGCATCGACCAGCAACACTTCGCCGCTGCTCATTTTCGCCAGCTGACTGGCCAGCGCCAGGGCACTGGTGGTGGTGCCGGCGCCGGGGTTGGCGGCGGTCAGAAATAGGATCCGCAGATCTTGATCGAGCACGGTCGAGGTCAGGTTGGACTCGCTCGGGTTGGCAATGCTTAGGCTTTTGGCTGATGAACCGTCCATTTAACTCGCTCCGTGGCCGCTGAATACTTTGAAGGGGGTTTTCAACAGGATCTTCAGATCAAGCAACAGGCTCTGCTCGGCGATATAGCTGAGGTCCAACTCAACGCGCTGGTCGAAGTCGATGTTGCTGCGCCCGGAGATCTGCCACAGGCCGGTCATGCCGGGGTAGATGCTCAGGCGTGCAAGGTGATTGTCCTTGTAGCGGTAGGCGTTGAACGAGGTCGGCCGCGGGCCCACCAGGCGCATGTCGCCCATCACCACATTGATCAGGTTCGGCAGCTCATCCAGGCTGCTGCGCCGCAGGAAACCACCGATGCCGGTGATGCGCGGGTCCTTGTCGATCTTGAAATCGATCGCGTCGGCTCCGTGCTTGTTCAGGTGACGCAGGGATTCTTTGAGCTCCTCGGCGTTGGCCACCATGGTGCGGAACTTGTACATGCCGAACATGCGACCGCGGTAGCCCGTGCGTTTCTGCACGAACATCACCGGTCCCGGGCTGCTGAATTTGATCGCCAGTGCCAGGCCCAACAAGATGGGCGAGATCAGCAGCAGAATCACCAACGCACCGAGGCAGGCGACCACGCGATTGGTGCGCGACAGCGTCCAGGGGCGACCGCCGTCACGGCCGGTCATCCAGCCACGACCCTGCATATGGATCGCGGTGTCGAGGCGCATTCGGTGCTCCGGGTCCAGGCGCTTGTCTCGGCGCATCTGTTGCATCGGCACCGTTTTTTCATGTCCAGTCATAGAATCCTCCGCTGAAGTTCAGCCGCTAGCGGCGCGTGGGCGATAGGCAGTGGGTAGTAATCGCGGAACCAGGCGATGAAGCGCCCGAGTCCTTCATCCAGCTCGATACAAGGCTGAAATCCGGTTGCCCGAGCCAGGTCGCTGGCATCGGCGCAGGTGTTGAGCACGTCGCCCGGCTGCAGTGGCAGCAACTCGACGAGGGCTTTTTGTCCAAGGTGTTTTTCCAGCAGCGCCAGGTAATCCTTGAGTTCCACCGGGTGCTGGCCGCCGATGTTGAAGATCCGCCACGGCGCCATGCTGCTGGCCGGGTCCGGTTGTTCACGGTCCCATTCGGCGTTGGCTTGCGGTGGACGGTCGATCAGGCGTGTGATGCTCTCGATGATGTCGTCGATGTAGGTGAAATCGCGCTGGTGTTCGCCGTAGTTGAACAACTTCAGTGGCTGCCCTTCGGCAATCGCCCGGGCGAACTGGATCGGCGACATGTCCGGCCGACCCCAGGGCCCGTACACGGTGAAAAAACGCAGGCCGGTGCAGGGAATGCCGAACAGGTGGCTGTAGCTGTGGGCCATCAGCTCGTTGGCTTTCTTGGTCGCGGCGTACAGCGACAGCGGATGGTTGACGCCGTCCTTCACCGAGTAAGGCGTGTGCTGGTTCGCGCCATACACCGAACTGGACGAGGCGTAGACCAGGTGCTTGACCGGGTGGTTGCGGCAGCTTTCGAGAATGTTGAGGAACCCGCTCAAATTGCTGTCGAGGTAAGCCCGTGGGTTCTCCAGGGAGTAACGCACCCCGGCCTGGGCCGCGAGATGAATCACCACCTCGGGCTTTTCACGGACAAACAGGGCCTCAATGGCAGGACCGTCGGCCAGGTCAACCGTCGCGAGCTGGAAAGCGCCAACCTGCTCCTGCACCCAATTCACGCGGTCGTGTTTGAGTTGCGGGTCGTAGTAATCATTGAAATTGTCGAGGCCGACCACCTGGTGCCCGTCACGGATCAACCGCAACACGCAATGGGCACCAATGAAACCGGCCGCTCCGGTGACGAGAATCTTCATGGCCGCGGCGCCTCGGGAACGATGTGCCGCAGGCCGATGCCGCTGTAGTGCAAACCGGCGGCCGCCACCTGTTCCGGGTTGTAGAGGTTGCGACCGTCGACGATCACCCGCGAACGCAGTTTGCTTGCCAGCAATTCAAAGTCGACCACGCGGAAGTTTTTCCACTCGGTGCAGATCACCAAGGCGTCGGCGTCCTCCAGCGTGTCGTCGCGGGTGGCGCACAGGTGCAGGTCATTGCGGTAGCCGTAGATGCGTCGGCATTCGGACATGGCTTCCGGGTCATAGGCCTGCACGCTCGCGCCTTCAGCCCATAACGCATCCATCAGGTAACGGCTGGGGGCTTCGCGCATGTCATCGGTGTTGGGCTTGAACGCCAGGCCCCAGATCGCGATGGATTTGCCGGCCAGCCCATCGGGGAATTGTGCTTTCAGTTTGCTGAAAAGAATGTGGCGTTGGCTGTCGTTGACGTCGGTGACGCTACGCAGCAAGCGCAGCGGCATGCCGTTGTGTTCGGCGGTATGCAGCAGGGCGCGCAGATCCTTGGGGAAGCACGAGCCTCCGAAACCGCAACCTGGGTAGATGAAGTGGTAACCGATGCGTGGGTCCGAACCGATGCCTTTGCGAACCGCTTCGATATCGGCCCCCAGCAGCTCGGTGAGGTTCGCCAGTTCGTTCATGAAGCTGATGCGCGTGGCGAGCATCGCGTTGGCCGCGTATTTGGTCAGCTCGGCACTGCGGTTGTCCATGAACATGAGCTTTTCATGGTTGCGGCAGAACGGCGCATAGAGCTCGCTGAGCTGGCCGCGGGCTTCCTCGTCGTCGGTGCCGACGATGATCCGGTCCGGGCGCATGCAATCGGCGAGGGCGCTGCCTTCCTTGAGAAACTCGGGGTTGGAGACCACCCGCACATTGAGGGTGCTCTTGCCGCGACGAAGCAGTTCTTCTTGGGCGGTGGCGGCCACCTGGTCCGCGGTGCCGACCGGCACGGTGGACTTGATGATCAGGGTGCGATCGGCCTCCATGTAACTGGCGATCTGGCGGGCCACATTCAGTACGTGACTGAGGTCGGCCGACCCGTCTTCATCGGCGGGCGTGCCGACGGCGATGAAAATCAGCTCGGCGTGTTCGACCGCGTCGCTGGCCTGGGTCGTGAACAGCAAACGGCCGGCCTTGATGTTCTCTTCCAGCGTGCCGGATAACCCCGGTTCGCTGATCGGCGGCACGGCCTGTTGCAATTGCTTGATCTTGTTGGGATCGATGTCGACACATAAGACACGATGTCCGACATCGGCCAGTGCCGCTGCTTGTATCAGGCCGACGTAGCCCGTACCAAATACGCTCACGTCCATATTGGCGTGCCTCGTAAGACGGTTGAAAGAACTGAAATAAGACTGTCAAAAGGGGTATAGCCCAGCGTTGGGAAAACGTGTCAGCAAAATGACATGTTGCGCAGCTATAACAGCCCCATTTTTGGGGCGTTTTGCCATCAAGTGCTTGCCACTGCTGGATTTGCCGCGGTTTTGACGGGTTTTTCACATTTCGAAGAAAACGATAAACGGTCGTAGGGCTTGAAGCACAAGGGTTGTAGCCGGTCAGGTGTGTCAGATTTGAGTCAACGTTTTTTTGACGCTTTGTGTAAAAACCCGACATTTCTTGCGCTTTGATGGCCCGGTGCTAGTGTCAAAAAATGGCTGACAATCTATTGGCCAACGGACGGCCGCGAGCATCGGAAATACTATGATTCGATATCTCAAAGAACTGCTCTTAGTTCTCTACTTATTCAAAAATTACGACTATTACCTGGAGCGCCTGAGCGCGTTGGGAATGAGTTTGCCGGTGCTGCTGTTTGGCGGGATGTTTATCGGGCTGACCGTGGCGCTGTTCATGACCGCGTACATTCGCCAGACGCTGATCCGTCATCTATTTGCTCTGATGATGTTTGTGTCCGCCGTGTTTTTCGATGTCTATACCCGCGTCACGGCCGACTACCTGACCTACAGCAGCTTCGTGTCGCTGGTGTATTCCGGCGGGTTCATTCAGGAGGCGGCGTACCAGTACCGCGACGCGATCATCAGCGGGGTGGTCGGCGGCTTGCTGCTGTTGTTCGGTATCGGGCTCAAACCGCGTCGGCGAATGCCGCTGCCCGGTGCGTTGCTGGTGGCGGCGCCGGTGCTCGGAGTGCTGCTGCTCAGTGCGGTGTTGTTCGTGCGAGCCGGCGAAGGCGCCCGTGGCCTGCCGATCATGTACACGCCGCTGGCCTACTTGAACCTGTTCACCTATGAAGCCCTGCACAACACCGTCGGCCCACGCGAGCCTGTGAGCCTGGCGCGCAACGACGTGCCGCCGGGGCACGACATCGTTCTGATCATCGACGAAAGCATTTCCGGCAACTACCTGGACATCAACGCCCCGTTCGGTGTGCACAGCAACCTCAAGGAACCGCGCCCGGGCGTCGCGATCTTCAATTACGGTTACGCCGCGTCCATTGCCAATTGCAGCGCCGACACCAACATCACCCTACGGTACGGCGGCACCCGCGCCGACTACATGCGCATCAACAGCACGATGCCGTCGATCTGGCAGTACGCGAAGAAGGCCGGCCTGCGCACCGTCTACATCGATGCCCAGCGCACCGGGGGCAACTTGCAGAACCTGATGAACGACGCCGAGAAAAAAGACATCGACGAGTTTGTGCAATTCGACCAGGCCAGCGTGCGTGATCGCGACATGGCGGCCGCGGCGAAACTGATCGACCTGCTCAACGACGGCAAGCCCGAGCTGGTGGTGATCAACAAGGTGGGCGCGCATTTTCCGGTGCATGACAAGTACCCGGATGCGTTCATGGCCTATCGTCCGACATTGCCTCGGGGCCAGTTTGTCGAGATCGCGGACACCGGCAAGCGCGATGGTTTCAACGGTCAGCCGGATGATTGGGTGCTCTACCGCAACGCCTACAAGAACACCTTGCTGTGGAACGTCGGAGAGTTTTTCTCACGGGTGTTTGCCCAGGCAGACATGAGCAATGCGCTGCTGATCTACACCTCGGACCATGGGCAGGACCTGCATGAACGGGGCAATCCCGGGTTGAATTTGCACTGCGGCGGTGATCCGGTGGCGGAGGAGGGCTTGGTGCCGCTGGTGGTGATTCAAGGGGATCAGTTGCGCACGCTGGATTGGCAGAAAGCGCTGGCCGCAAACAAGGATCGGTCGAGTCACTACAACATCTTCCCGACATTGTTGCAGTTGATGGGCTATGACCTGGCGGGGATCGAGGCGGTTTATGGCAAGCCGTTGAGTGTGCCGACGGCGGACGACTTTACGTTCAACTATCGCTTCAATGCGCGGCTGGGGGCGAAGCCTGAGTGGAAGTATATTGATCTGAACAGCATTGTGACGCCTTCGCAGGCGCCTACAAATGTTGCGGTGGGGCAGTGAGGTTTTTGGTTGACTGATCCGGCCTCATCGCGAGCAGCTCGCTCCTGCAGGGGTGTCTGTCGTTCAAAAGTCCCCTGTGGGAGTGAGCCTGCTCGCGATGGCGTCAGCCAGATCAGAGAGAAGTTTTCGGATGTACTCTCGGCTATCCTAGGCGCTCTGACTTCAGCGAGCCTCCCTTCATGCTTCAGGTCCAAGGCGTCTTTAAAAGCTACGCCACTCCGCAAGGTCCTTTGCCGGTGCTGCAAGGTGTCGACCTGACATTGAAACCCGGCAGCAGCCTGGCGCTGATGGGTGAGTCGGGCAGTGGCAAGAGCACCTTGCTGCACTTGATCGCCGGCCTCGACAAGGTCGATCGCGGCAGCATTCAAAGCGGCGAGCATCGGCTGGACCAGATGAACGAAGGGCAGCTGGCGAACTGGCGACGGACTGAAATCGGCCTGGTGTTCCAGCAGTTCAACCTGATCGGCAGCTTGCGGGTCGAGGACAATCTGGCTTTTCAGGCACGCCTGGCCGGGCGGCATGATCCGGGCTGGCAGGCGCACCTGGTGCAGCGGCTGGGCTTGAGTGATTTGCTGCGGCGTTACCCGGAGCAGCTCTCCGGTGGGCAACAGCAGCGAGTCGCTTTGGGCCGCGCCCTGGCGTCGAAGCCCAAATTGTTGCTGGCCGACGAGCCCACCGGCAGCCTCGATGAAGCCACCAGCGATGAAGTGTTGAAGTTGTTGCTGGAATTGCTCGACGACAGTCCGACCACCTTGTTGATGGTCACGCATAGTCATCGCGTTGCCGCACGGCTGGCGGAGAAAGTGGTGCTGCATCGCGGCCGTCTGGCTGGCGCGGGCGAACACTGAGGTGCGCGTCTTTCGCGAAACGCTGCGGGCGTTGCTCAGCCATTGGTGGCAGCACCCGGTGCAATTTTTCAGTGTGCTGACCGGGCTCTGGCTCGCCACCAGCCTGCTGACCGGTGTAGAGGCGCTGAACAGCCAGGCACGTGAAAGTTATGCGCGAGCCAGTCAGTTGATCGGCGGTGAACCGCAGGCCAGCCTCAGTGCGCCCAGTGGCGCGACCTTTTCCCAGCAAGTGTTTGTCGACCTGCGTCGCGCGGGCTGGCCGGTCTCGCCCGTGCTGCAAGGGCGGGTGACGCTCAAGGGCCATGAGGAACAACGTCTGCAGCTGATGGGCATCGAACCGGTGTCGTTGCCGGCCGGCTCGGCGGTGGCGGGGCGGTCGTTGGCGATCGAGCAGATTGTCGAATTTTTCACCCCGCCGGGCCGCACCTGGATCTCGCCGCAGACCTTGCAGACGTTGGGTCTGTACGAAGGTGAACAGCCAGTGAACTCTAATGGCGAGATTCTGCCACCGCTGCACGTCCAAACCGATATGGCCCCCGGCATGTTGCTGGTGGACATCGGCTTCGCCCAGCAGATTCTCGGCCTGCCGGAGCAACTGTCGCGCCTGTTGTTGCCCAAGGATTTCAGCGCCGCACTGCCCGATCAATACAAAGGCCAGTTGCAGCTCAAAACCAGCGGTGAAGAAAACAATCTCTCGCGGCTGACGGAAAGCTTTCACTTGAACCTCGATGCCTTGGGTTTTCTGTCCTTCGTGGTCGGCCTGTTCATCGTTCACGCCGCAATCGGGCTGGCGCTGGAGCAACGTCGAGGCTTGCTCAGAACCCTGCGCGCCTGTGGGGTCAGCGCCCGAATGTTGATCACCTGTCTGGTGGTTGAACTCGGAGCACTGGCGATGATCGGCGGTATTGCCGGCGTCGCCAGCGGCTACCTGCTGGCCAGCGTATTGTTGCCGGACGTGGCCGCCAGCCTGCGCGGTTTGTACGGCGCCGAAGTGGCGGGGCAGTTGAGCCTCAGTCCGTGGTGGTGGTTCAGCGGGGTGGGCTTGAGCCTGCTGGGTGCGCTGCTGGCCGGGGCCAACAGTCTGCTGCGGGCGGCGCGCCTGCCGTTGCTGGCCCTGGCCGACCCGCAAGCCTGGCATCAGGCTCACGCGCGCTGGTTACGGCGTCAGGGTTGGGTCGCGGCACTGGCCGTTGTCATCACGCTTATCGCCTTGTTCCGGGGGGACAGCCTGGCCAGTGGTTTTGTGCTGATGGCAGCTCTGCTGATCGGGGCCGCACTGGCCTTGCCGGTGGTGCTGAATCTGGTCTTGAACCTGGCACTGAGCCGCAGTCATTCGGTGCTCGGCCAATGGTTTCTCGCCGACTGCCGTCAGCAACTGCCGGCGCTGAGCCTGGCGCTGATGGCGCTGCTGTTGGCGCTGGCGGCGAACATCGGTGCCGGCAGTATGACCGCCGGTTTTCGCCAGACCTTCAACGACTGGCTCGAACAACGCCTGACCGCCGAGCTTTACGTCAATCCGCAAAACCCGGCCCAGTCCCGAGAGCTGCACAGCTGGCTCAAACAGCAACCTTCATTGACTGCCGTGCTGCCCAACTGGCAGGTATCGATCCAGCTGCAAGGCTGGCCGGCGGATATCTTCGGCGTGATCGATCACCCGACCTATCGCCAGCATTGGCCGCTGCTGGAAGCCTTGGGCGACAATCCCTGGGACCGCTTGGCCAAGGACGATGCGCTGATGCTCAGCGAACAACTGGCCCGCCGGTTGAAGGTGCGGCTCGGCGATCATTTGACCATCCCCACACCGGGCGGCCCGTGGTCACCTCGGATCGTCGGGATTTACGCCGACTACGGCAATCCCAAGGGGCACCTTCTGGTGAACGCCAACCATTTGCTGCGCGGGTGGCCGCAGCTCACGCCCAATCGTTTCAACCTGCGCATCGAGCCCGCGTTGATTGCGCCATTCCTCAAAACGCTGCAAAGCCGTTTTACCCTGGACGACAGTCGTATCGTCGATCAGGCGCGCCTCAAGGGCTGGTCCACGCAGGTGTTTGAACGCACCTTCGCCGCCACCGCCGCGCTCAACAGCCTGACCCTGGCCGTCGCCGGTGTGGCGTTGTTCATCAGCCTGCTGACGCAGAGCCAGAGCCGCCTCGGCCAACTCGCGCCGCTGTGGGCGCTGGGCGTGACGCGCCGGCAATTGATGCTGCTCAACCTCGGACAAACCTGGCTGCTGGCGGTGCTGACGCTGGTGCTGGCATTGCCGTTGGGGATCGCGTTGGCGTGGTGCCTGGACACGGTGATCAACGTGCAAGCGTTTGGCTGGCGATTGCCGTTGCGGGTGTTTCCGTTGCAGCTGCTGCAATTGATGGGGCTGGCGTTGCTCGCAACGTTACTGGCGTCGGCGTGGCCGCTGTATTCGCTGTACCGCACACAACCGGCAGACCTGCTGAGGACGTTCGCGCATGAGGATTAAGGTCGGCGTGTTGCTATTGGTTTTGTTGAGCGGCTGCGACAACCCCGCGCCTGACGAGAAAGGCTTCGCAGGTCTGGGTGGTGACGCCTCCGTATTCACACCGGTAGTGCCCGGGCGAGAATTCAGCTTCCCGGCAGATCACGGTCCTCACGATGGCTTTCGCATCGAATGGTGGTACGTCACTGCCAATCTCAAGGACGATCAGGGCCGCGAGTTCGGCGTGCAATGGACGTTGTTTCGCAGCGCGTTGAAAGCTGTCCCGGAGCAGTCGGGTTGGGGCAATCAGACCATTTGGCTGGGGCACGCAGCCGTGACGTCGGCAACGGCCCATCACGCGGCCGAACGTTACGCCCGTGGTGGCGTGGGTCAGGCGGGGGTGAGTCTCGCACCGTTCAATGCCTGGATCGACGATTGGCGCTTCAGCAGTCAGGGGGCCGATGCCTTGGCGGACCTGCAACTCAGCGCGCGGGACAAGGGCTTCAGCTACCAACTGCGGCTAACGTCCACCCGCCCGCTGGTGCTTCAGGGTGACAAGGGTTTCAGTCAGAAATCCGAACAAGGGCAGGCGTCGTATTACTACAGCCAACCGTTTTTCCAGGCCAGCGGCGCGCTGGAAATCGACGGCAAGACGTATCAGGTCAGCGGTCCGGCCTGGCTCGATCGCGAGTGGAGCAGTCAGCCACTGACTGCGAACCAGACAGGATGGGACTGGTTTTCGCTGCACCTGGACAGCGGCGAACAGGTCATGCTTTATCGCATGCGGCAAAAGGACGGCGCGCCTTACCTCACAGGCACGTGGATCGATGCTCAAGGCCAGGCTCAGTCATTGCACGCCTCGGACATCAGCCTCACACCGCAAGACACCGCCAAAGTCGCCGGGCGTGAAATGCCGGTGCGCTGGGCGATCAAAATCCCGGCCAAACACCTCGACATCTCCATCACCGCCCTCAATCCCAACGCCTGGATGGATTTGCGCATTCCTTACTGGGAAGGCCCCGTGCAATTCAACGGCGGCACGGGTTATCTGGAAATGACCGGGTATTGAGTCGGAACTCTCGGTTCGGCGACGGCCTCCTAAGTTAACAAGCCCATTCAATGGAGCCCGTCATGAGCGAAGACCTCAAGCCACCTGACCTCGATGCCTGGCAGCGCCTGTTCGAAGACAAGGCCTACTGGCAGCAATCCCCCGACGCCCACTACAGCGAACTGCTGCGGGTGGCCGACGACTTGCTGGGGCAGGGCGCCATTGACCTGGAACAGTGGCAGACCTTCAAGGCCAAGGCCGAGCAATCCCACAAAGACTCGCCCGCGGTGAACGTTGCACAAGAAGTCGATGATCCCGAAGCCTGAGGAGAACCACCATGAAACCCCAATCCCCCGACACCGCCGAACACCCTGACGAACCGCGACCACCCGGCGAAGTCGAACGCGACAACGATGCCCTGCGCCCCACCGATCCGACCCGGCGCAAGGAAAGCGGCAAGGGCACGCAAAGCGGTGAATCCACCGCGCAAGAAACTGCAAAAAATCCCTGAACTGCGTCTATGCTGAGTTGCACAGTCGGCGCTGACCCTCGGGCCAGAGCCGTCTGCTGCCACCCAATCACAGGGAAAGTATGCTTATGAAACTCCACGCACTGACGAAAGCCATCACCCTCGCTACCTTGCTGTCTGCCGCCAGCCTTGGCGCCATGGCTGCGGATATTCCGCTGTCTGCCGTTGTGGAAGCGGATCAAGTCACCACCAAAGTCGTCTCGGTCGACGCGGCTAATCACCGGGTTGTCCTGGAAGGGCCGGAAGGTCGTCAGGTTCATGTACAGCTGACCGATAAGGCGAAAAACCTCGGTAATCTGAAAGTCGGCGATCAAGTCGACATCAAGGTCACCAGTTCCGTCGCCGCCCACCTCGACACCGATGTCGACAAAGGCTTGCCAGGCACTGTCGAGCGCACAGGCGAAGTCCGTGCCGCCCCCGGCAGCGACAACCCGGGCGGCGAAGCCTACCGTCAGGTGCAGGTTCAGCTGAAAATCACCAAAATCGACTTGAAGAAAAACCAGCTGACCTTTGAAAATCCTGCTGGCCAGTCCAAGACCATCGACGTTGTCCGGCCCGAAGTTCAAGCAAAATTGAAAGACCTGAAAGTTGGACAGAGTGTCGTCGTGACCTACACCGATATCCTCACAGTGACCAGCAAACACTGAAGTTGAGTATTAGCTCTATATATTGATTGTTCTCGTACAGTTTTTTTGTATAAGAACAATCAGTTTTAATGGTCGAACTGGTGAGTTTTTGTTGTCGTACAAATAATATTTAAGATGACATTTAATTAATGTTGTATCGATAAATTTCATGATTATGTATGCGGACAACTTCGCCAACTTCCATTAAAATACTTCCCGTTCGCCCAGTGGCAAGGCTCTTTACCAGTGCATGGATTGCCGAGGCCATTACACTGGGCGAACACCTCCCGGGTGCGATACGCACCTGCAGCAATACATCAACGCCGAATCCTGCTTGCCGTTTCGCTACCTCAAACACACCTCCAAGCTGACCCGTAAACTCGGCAACTCCGATATTTTGCGCTGCAACACAACAAAGTCATCAACCTCAAACAGGCCGTGTCATCAATTACGGCATAGTCATCGCGTCGGGTGAATACTTTTCCCTCTGCCGCCCGGTCGGCCGACTGACCCGCAAACGCGGTTACGTCGAAGGTATGGACCTGTCATTTGGTAGCCATTCAGTCGCCGCTTTTAGTGGTGGAGCGGTCAAACCACAGCTTCGATCGGTTTCCTGTTGACGGTCGGGTACTGCCATTCGGTTTAGGGGCGGCGATTTTTTATAATTACGTTGATCTGGTACTGCATACCCGACGGAGCGGCATTTTCAGTTGAAGTTGAACGTGGGCGAGCAGCAGTTGGAAGGGGAATTGTTGTGTGATCGGGTGCGGGGGGGGTTGGTATCACATTTATCAGGTTGGGCATCGGTTTTTGCGCGAGGGTGGGCGGGTGTTTCGGGGGAATGAGATTTGGCGGGAGGTGCGGAGTAAAGGGCAGGGGAGTGAGGTGTTGGGGAATGAGCGGCTTTATAGGAATTGGGTGGTTGTTAAGTGTGAGGTTGGGGAGAGTTTGTTGGTGGTGAATGGATGAAAAACGGGTGATCTCAAAATTGCCCGTTTTTTTTGAAGACAATAGAGCTTTGGGGATTACTGAAGCACGGGTCGATAGGGTTGAGCAAGTACACCCGGATCAATTCCTGAAGTAAAGCTCATCCAGTTGCCGTTTCCGAATCCGCAGATATTCCTCCCATACCTTAGGGAAATCTTCATCTTTAGTGAGGGGGAAGGTCAGATAAATGTACTTGCCTTTAACACTTATATACTCGCGTGCACGTTTGAAGGCTGGTTGTTCGTACATCGAGATGCTTTCATCGTATCCGTCATGGCTGTGGGAGATGCTTACCCTGTGCGGAGCGATCATACCTCGCGCAAAGTCAATCACCCATCCTTGATCCAGCCCAGTGCTCAAATAGCCGAAAACACCATCGTTTGAGAGTCGAATGCATGTTTTCGCCTGAGCACCATCGTCATCGTTGACGACAATGATCTTGTCTCTGAAGTACTGGATTTTTCGCTGATCCGGTCCCTGCAGAACCAGATTCCAGCCTTCAGCTGACATGCGAAATTCCCCCTGATTCTCGAACTCTGCAATCCAGCCGTTTGAAAGACTGATCTGGTGTTTATTCATGAGAGGCCCTGCTTGTTTGATTTATAGGGTAGATGTACTGCGAGTGGTGACTGTCTAACTTTCCTGATTTTTCGGGATCTTGGCGTTTTGTGGTTACGGAAAGTCAGAGAGCCAAGTCAGACATTGGGCTGGCTTATCGGTATCGTCCATCCAAGCCGATTCTCTCTTGTCCAGCTCTGTAATTGTTCCCGCCGCACTAGCTCGATAACAAATCATCCAACCATTGCGTCCTTCATTGACGATCAGATAGGTTGCTCCATGGCCTTCGACAGTCAACGACCAATAACCGAAAAATGCGCTGGTCCGAGAATTCGATTACGGTGAACCCGGCACGCTTAACCGCATTGAAAAGAATACGATATAAAAACCAAAGATTTACAAATGCTTTCATTCGAACAACGGCTTCAAAAACTAAAAAAGACGCGCAGCCAGCAGCTGGTCTTGTCGTCAGCCTGGCCTTCGCGGTCCCAGTGGAATTGCACTTTGACGCGGCCGTACTGATCGCAGTGGATCTCTTCACCCTTGGGCCCGGTGACCACGGCGCTTTGGCTGCCGAGGATGCGCGGTTTCTTTTGCGTCAGCGGCGGACGGTTCGGCACGTCCGATGGGGTGGCCTGGAAAGCGGTTGCGATAACCCTGGTGGAAATCGCCCCTTGAGGCTGGTGGTGTCGCTGGTGACCGATTCTTCCAGCACCTGCGGCTGTTTGCCTTCGTGCAGGACTTCGGTCTGCAGCCAAAGGTCGTTCCATTTGGCTTTCGGGTGTTGGGTCAGGGCCAGGAAATGGCCGCTGACCAGCAACGGCTGATCGCTTTTGCCTTCGGCCAGCTGGAAGTCGCTGCGGTGGCGTTCCAGGTTGCGCTTGGCCAGGTGTTTGCCGCGCTCTCGGTCGATGAAACAGCCTGGTAAATACCGAGATATTGAAAGGCTTTGTGCGGGACTTTGTTGTGCGGGCAGGGGATGTTAATGTTCGGTCTCTGTTGCATTTTATAAGGATATTTCCAGTGCTACGTCAGCTCGTACTTGCCCTGCCAGCCATGATGTTTTTAGTCGGTTGCGAGGCGGAATCCGGTCCTTTGCCTACCAGCAAGAGTCTTGCACCAGAGAAAGTCTCCACCATCGCTGCCACCATTGCGAAGACTTACCCTCATCTTTCCAGCGAACTGCGCGGGAAGGTGCTCAACACCGTCGTGCAGTCCATCGACAATATGGTGTTTGTCGAGGGTGGACAGTTTGATATGGGGGACTTTGGCTGGATTTGTGAATATGATGAAAAGGATGTGTGTACCTGGCCCTGCGGGCAAGACCCCAAGCAGCTTTGTAACATTAGCAGAGATGGGAATGATGATTTTGTACATCCAGTCAAGCTAAGTAGCTACTATTTTTCTAAGTTTCAGACTAGGTTGATTGATTTTGACTTGTATTTTGCCGCGATGGGACAACCATTGTTTGATGCTGAAGATCGAGAGCGCGAAGACTTAAAGTATCTATATGCGCCTGATCTTCCAGCGCCCACCAAAAGTTGGCAAGAAGCAAAAGATTATTGTCTTTGGATTGGCCGGTTAAGTGGGTATCCAGTTGATTTGCCGACAGAGGCGCAATGGGAGTATGCGGCGCGTAGTCGTGGTCAGCATGTACTGTATCCCACTGATAATGGTAGTTTAAACTTTGGACGTAATTTTCCAGCTAAAAGTACAGGAAATACATATGCGGTTGATAGTTTTACTCCCAATCCGCTAGGTATATATAATATGTCTGGAAATGCTACAGATTGGGTTAGCGACTGGTACGGGAAGGATTATTATCAGCATTCTCCATTGGAGAATCCACGGGGTCCTGAACTTGGTACTCAGAGGGTCCGGCGTGGGTCAAATTATCCTGAGGGACCTATAGCTGCAGCTCCAGTTGTTCGGCGCTGGGCTGATGCCCCATCAAAAGATGCTAACTATCCAGGAACCAGTTTTCGTTGTGCTATACAATCGGATAAGTCTTTATAGTATCCGGAGTAGGGGGCACCAAGGGTGCCCCTACTGGTCGTCTGTCTTTAAGCTAATCCGTCAAATAAGTTACTACGTCGAGCAGCTACTAAAACATTTTCTTTGCGCCACGGTAAACCTGGTGTCCAAGCCAGCATTCCCTTAGGTTGAGCGGATGAATTGGTACTTATTGCTAACGAACCGATAAAACGGTTGAATTCTCGTTGTTCGCTTCCGTCTAGAAGAGCATTTAGACGGTCTAAACTATGTATTGCGTTTACTTTGCTGCCATTTTTAGAACAGTGCTCCAACACCTCGATGAAGTGACGCCAACTTCGCAAATGTGACAGCAACAAGACAACAGCTTTTTCCTGATTCTCCGCCCAGCTTTCAACAAAGCTCTCCGTTAATAAATAAAGCATGGGGCCAAGGGTTTCTGGCGGCATCATTTGGAGTGGGATTTTTTTACCATTAACATTGACGAATTGATTACTAAGCAAATATGTCGCAAGGTTTTGAGCTTCTTCCTTTGTAGCCTTTCGTCTCAGCCACCAACGTTCCATGCTATCGAAACCTTCTACGAAAGCTTTTCCAGCTGCTTCCCCCGGATGTGTTGCAACATGAAATAACCCCTTGGCCATGTAGCTAAACGCTTCTTCCGTCACTGCCAGCTGATAATGAAAGTCTGCTTTCGACAATGCACTGCAAAAAATAAATGCAAGATTCCCTACCTGTTCCAAATCTACTGCTGTACCAAATCCACCGCCGGCACCCGGACCAAATACCAGGCTGGCCTTGCAGTTGATTGCCAAGCGATCTGCATTGATCTCAATACCGAAATCAAAACCCGCTCCAATGCCAAGCGCCACATTGCCTTCAGCCTTGACCTCAACTAGACTCGCCCAGTCTGTACTGCCACTATCATTCGCCTGTCCCGCGACAATTTTGCCGCCCCCTTGCTTGGCCGGATCAAGCCACTTCAACGTTCCGGTCACTGTGCCGCCACCTTGTACACCGGCGAAGGCGGTGCCCTTCAAACCAACGCTGCCTCCGCGCTTTTTATCCACCGCCATGCTCGGTGTGCTGAGCAACGCTGTAGCCCCCGACGCTTCAACTTCTTTGGGTTTATATTGCGCTTTGACGCCAGCCTGACCTTGGGCTGTCGCCCCGGCGAAACACGATAGCTCCACTTTTCCGTCGAGACGGAAAATGCCGATGTCACTCACCACTTCTTTGCCTTCGGCATTGCGGTAAGGCATCCGCACCACGTAACCGCCCTGATCGGGGAAGAAACTCTTGAGCGCAACAGAGCCTTCCGCCAGCGAGATCGCTGCACTGCCTTTCACGCCCACTTCGATGTTGCCTTTACCGGGCTCCCAGCTGTTGATGCCGGCGCTGGCGGTGGCGGCGAAACGGAAGGCGTGAGCTTCGGCGGAGACGGCGTATTTCGCGGAGTCTGCCTGATTGGAAGTCCAGGAGCATTCTTTGTGCAGGGCATTAAGCAGGTTGTCGTCTTTGCTCGTCCAGCTCGTAAACTTGGCTTCCAGACTACCCAGGGGGCTGGTTTTTCGGCTTTCATTGACGGCGGACTTGATGTCCTTGAACAGCTCTTTAGCCAGGTTTTTATCGAGTGGCTTGCCCTGCATTACCTTCGTGCTGACCTTCACTTTCCAGTCAAGTTGTTCCCGGTAACTCATCGGTATGTAGTGCCGGCGACTTGGGTCGCTGAACGAGATGACTTCGATAACGGTAATGCCCGTTTTTACTTGTCGACCCTTTTGGCTTTCGGTGGCTTTTCCCTTGCCATGCTTGATGTCCGGCGCAGCGCTGTTGGCGCTGGTGGAACTGTCGCCGGCTTCGGCCTTTCCTTGCGCTGCGATCTTGGTTCGCAGGGATTCAATCTCGGCGTTCAGTTCGAGTACTTTTTTGGCTTGCAGCTGTTTCCAGTTACTCTCCAGATAATTGCCTTCAAATGTTGCCTTGGGCTCATACCGCTGGTACCAGTCACGTGCCTGCTGCACCGTTGCCAACTGTCCCTGCAAGTCTTCTTTACGAGTTATGGTGGCGGTCGCTTTTTTTTCCGGCGGTGGCTCTGAGCGCTGTACCAACCCGGCATCTTCAGCCTTGACGTTCCAGGCGTCTTTGACACATCGCGAGCAGGCGCAACAGGTCTGAGGATTTGATGCCTTGGTGCATTTACTCGCTTCGGTGGCTTTGGCCAGGTTCTGGTGCAGCTCGTCCATGAGTTTCTGGACGAGGTCAGTCTGTGTTTTGAGTGCTTTCGACTCTTTTTCCGTCAGAATATAAAAAGTGTCTTCACCGGTGATATGCACCACGTCCACCAGTTCGTCCTTGCATTGAGCTTCGCCCTTGACACTGGTGGTGCTCTGGTTGTCCGCATGCTTGGGCGGCGGCAACACTTTAGTGGCTGGTAGCTGCAACACCCAACCGGCTTTGATGTGGTTGGGGTCGGTAATAATGGGGTTAAGTGCCCGTAGATCCGCCACAGAGCATTTGTTTGCGCTGGCAATATTGCCGAGGATATCGCCGCTTTTGACGGTATAGGTGTTGCTCATTACTCATCGTCCTTGTGATTCAGAGGCTTTCCAGCTGAGTCAATTTTTCACCCAGCGCCACGTCGTTACGAGCCAAAAGTTCCGCATCCGGGCCATTCGCCCAAAAGGAATCTCCACGGCTTATGGCGAGGCGTAGCCAGCGCTCCTGATCTGCCATTTGTTGGTAGCCCGCTTGTTGTCCTGCCAGCAATTGACGATGTACAAACTCGACAGTGTCTTGGGCAGGCAACACTTCGCGATAGTCTTCGGCAAAGCGTGCTGCAATGACCTTCAATCGACCTTGCTCGATCAACTCTTCGCGATCCTGATTCAGGTACAGCCAAGCGGGAGGTTGCAGTGCGGCCGCTGGGCTCTGGGGCGCCCTGGCGTAGTACCGCCAGCCCATTTCGTTACGCCAGGCCATACTGGTGAATGGCCCAATAAACTGGTTGCGCTCAGTTTCATTAAGGCTGCGCAGCAAGGGCTCTAACCATCGAGGATCGAAAAACCGCATCATCTGTTGCGGCGCGTCGTCGGTGCGCACAGTGAGCAGACTTCGCCAATGTTCAACCCCGTTGTCCAGGTCGTGCTCGTTGCTTAGCCAGGCCACACAGCCGGCATCGGACTGCTCCAGCAGGGCACTGGCATACGCCGTTGATTCGCCTTTTGCAGGGCACACGACAACGTAAGGTCCAGCAGGTTGAAGTTCGGCATATGGCGTATTGAGGAACAGTGGAATACACCGAGGGCGAGATTGTTCGTCACCTTGAAACAGACGCGCCAGCAAATCCGCATCAAAGCTGCCATCCAGAATCAGACACAGGGTGCCCAGGGACGGAGGTCGTTCGAACGGCGAAGGAATAGAATCGATCATGCTGATTTACCCGGCTGGTGAATGGGGCAATGGCCGGAAGCATCTAGGTGGCACGAAGGGATAGGTAGTAGCACTCCCGTTTTTGCTTGCGCTTTATACGAAGCCAGGGAAGGCGCAACGACCTGCCCCGCCTTATCCGCATCCGCCTGCTTCAACACCCCCGGCAACAACGGCGCCGCCCCCGTCCCGCTTCCCGGCCCACCCCCGGAGTTCATGTTGATCACCGGCCCGCTCATGGTCACGCCGCCAGCATCGATCTTGATAAAGCTGCCACCCCCGATCAGCGTCAACTCACTGCCCGCTTCAAGCACGACTTTCATGCCGCTGCTCAGGTGAATCTCCTGGCCCGCGTCGATGAATTGCCCGGTACCAATCTTGATGTGCTGGTTCACGCCCACGGTCAGGTGGTCGTTCGCCCGGGCTTCGACTTTGCGGTCGGCGTAGACGGTGTGGTGTTCTTCGGCCTTGAATTCGCTGTAGCTGTTTTGCTCGACGGTGTCGTGGCGTTCGTTGCCGACGCGGATTTTCTGGTCGTGTTCGACGTTTTCGTCCCAGTCGCGCTGGGCGTGGAGGAAGATTTGTTCCTGGCCTTTTTTGTCTTCGATGCGCAGTTCGTTGAAGCCGCCACCGCCCTTGGAACTGAGGGTTTTGAAAGTGCTGCGGGTTTTGTTCGCCGGCAGCGGGTAGGGGACGACGTTTTCCTTGTGGTACAGGCAGCCGCTGATCAGTGGTTGGTCGGGGTCGCCTTCGAGGAAGGTGACGAGCACTTCCATGCCGATCCGCGGGATGGCGATGCCGCCGTAGTGGGCGCCGGCCCAGGCGGAGGAGACGCGCAGCCAGCAGCTGGTCTTGTCGTCGGCCTGGCCTTCGCGGTCCCAGTGGAATTGCACTTTGACTCGGCCGTACTGGTCGCAGTGGATCTCTTCACCCTTGGGCCCGGTGACCACGGCGCTCTGGCTGCCGAGGATGCGCGGTTTCTTTTGCGTCAGCGGCGGACGGTTCGGCACGTCCCACGGGGTGGCCTGGAAGCGGTTGCGGTAACCCTGGTGGAAATCGCCCTTGAGGCGGGTGGTGTCGCTGGTCACCGACTCTTCCAGCACTTGCGGCTGTTTGCCTTCGTGCAGGACTTCGGTCAGCAGCCAAAGGTCGTTCCATTTGGCTTTCGGGTGTTGGGTCAGGGCCAGGAAATGGCCGCTGACCAGCAACGGCTGATCGCTTTTGCCTTCGGCCAGCTGGAAGTCGCTGCGGTGGCGTTCCAGGTTGCGCTTGGCCAGGTGTTTGCCGCGATCGCGGTCGATGAAGCGACCGGGGTAGTCGTAGTCTTCGAGGTCGGGCAGGGCGTCGCCGCGGTTTTCGCTTTCGAGGGTGAGGCGCGGTTTTTCGAAGTCGTAGTCGCGGCGGGTGGTGCGGCTGGTGCGGGTTTCCAGGCGCAGGTCGAAGCGCTTGATTACCGGGTTGTTGGCGACCATGCCGGAGTCTTGCTGGTAGGCCACGGGTGCGAGTTTCGGGAACACCGTCTGGTCATCGCCGAACACCAGTTTGTGGGCCGTGGCGCTGTGCTGGAAGTGGTAGTGGATACCTTCTTCCTCGCACAGGCGCTGGATGAACTGCAGGTCCGATTCATCGTACTGAACGCAATAAATGCGCTCGGGATAGATCGCCCCGACTTTGAATTCATAGGCATTGCTTTGGATGCCGTGTTCTTCAAGGACCATGCCGATGATTTTCGGCACGCTGAGGTTCTGGAAGATGCGTTGGTTGATGCGGTGCGCGAGGTAGGACAGTTGCGGGCGCAGGGTCACCGCGTAGCGGGTCAGGCGTTTGCCGGAATCACCCTGGGCGGCGCGATAGATCAGGCCATGGATGCCGCTGCCGTCAGGCGAGAGCTGTAAAAAGGCCGGTTTGTGCAGCAGGGTCTCGAGGTCCAGGGACGGCTGTTCACTGACCAGCTCCACCTCAAACACAAAAGGCTGGCTGATGGCTTCCCGACCTTGCAGGGAAAAGACCTGGAAGTCGCTGGAAAGACCTTCGATGGTCAGGGCAAAGTGAGTTTGATTGGCCGGCGCGAACATCCCTTGTTCCTCGTGCAGTGCTGCGGCATGCGCTGACACCCGGAAACCGGGTCAACGGACGCGAAATTCTGGAAGGGCGGAAACAACATCGACCAGCAGAGCTGGCCGATGCTTGTGACGGTCAGCCTGACTTAGGCGACCGGCATACGCCAGTCATCGGAACCCGAAGTACCGGATACTTCGTGGGTCCAGGTGATTTTGCGGTAGGTGAATTGCACTTCTTCCAGGTGGGTGAAGTGCGAGTTCGACGGATCCTGGCAGTTGTGCATTTTGTTGTTGATGGCGACGATGATCGCGTCTTCCAGTTTGGTGGTGTAGTAGTGCTCTTGGGTACCTTGAGCCGAAGTGCGGTACCACTGGATAACGATTTCGCTCATGCGCTCGCCGGAGGTCAGAGCAGCTTGCAGCAGTGGCGAAGCCTTGTCGTAGACCTTGGTGATCACGACTGGCTTGTGAACGCGCTGACCGGTTGGCTGGCCGGACTGTGGGTCACGCGGGATGATCACGTCGTGGCTGAAAGCCTGAACCATGACCTGGTCTTCGTGACCTTCTTGATAAGTGTTGCCAACCGAGTCGGCGGTGAATGCGCCGGCGGTGATCAGACCTTGTTTTTCGCCAGTGACGGACATGTACGCTGGAGTAGCCATGGATGTGCTCCTTGCTGAATATAGTGAGAGTGCCCGGGAGGCGGTATCGCCCGGTGGGTACCTGACTGTTATCAAGGTCCGTGCCAGAAACGGTTAAGGCTATACAAATCAAGGTATTGAGGATTTTTTTAAAGTGCCTGGAAGGTTTTTGCAAGGAGCGCCGCATGAATGTGCGCAAGTTCTTGCGCAGCACTGCGCAAGAACTTGCGCACTTGGCTGGAGAGCCTGGCAGGCCGGGCGATCAGCGATCCTGCAAGCGTGTTTGGTGCGAGCAGTGCGCAACTTCTTGCACAGCAAGGCTTTGCGCCATCACGTGAAGGTGTCTGGAACTCAGTGCAACGAATCGATGGGCTGAGCGGTCCATAAAAACAGCGCCGTCGAGCGTCCAAACAACCTGGAAGTGGAGTGAGAACGACATGAAAATCCTGATGGTTTTAACGTCCCACGATCAATTGGGCAACACGGGTAAGAAAACCGGCTTCTGGCTGGAAGAATTCGCCGCGCCGTACTTCGCCTTCAAGGATGCCGGTGCACAGCTGACCCTGGTTTCGCCCAAGGGTGGCCAGCCGCCGTTGGACCCGAAAAGCGACGAGCCAGATGCACAAACTGCTGCCACTGATCGCTTTCGCAAAGACTCCGCAGCCCAGTCTGCATTGGCGTCTACCGCGCTTCTGAGCACCGCGAGGGCTCAAGATTACGATGCGGTTTTCTATCCGGGCGGTCATGGGCCGTTGTGGGACCTGACCGAAGACAAGAACTCGATCGCGCTGATCGAAGCGTTCATCAAGGCGGATAAACCGGTCGCGGCCGTTTGTCATGCGCCGGGTGTACTGCGTCACGTCAAGGGTGCGGATGGCCAGCCGTTGGTCAAAGGGAAGCGGGTGACGGGGTTCACCAACACTGAGGAAGAGGCGGTGCAACTGACGAAGGTCGTGCCGTTTCTGGTGGAGGACATGCTGAAAGAGAAGGGCGGTGAGTATTCCAAGGGCGCGGATTGGGCAAGTTATGTGCTCACCGATGGCCTGCTGATCACCGGGCAAAACCCGGCGTCGTCCGAGGCTGCCGCTGAGGCGCTGTTGGCAAAACTCCGCTAAACACGGAATCTCAGCGGATTGAAGATTCTATGTGGCGAGCGAGCTTGCTCGCGCTGGGCTGCGAAGCGGCCCCAAAAATTCTACGTATAACGGAGATTTTGTGAGTGCTGCGCACTCAAGCGGGAGCAAGCTCCCTCGCCACACATTGCAATCGGCTGGCAGTTCGTTGAGTCAAATCAGACGCGACAATCTCGAAGTCTCAAAACATTGTTCGATCGAACGCCGCTGCGTCTCGGCATACAAGCCCAATTCATCGATGGTCGGCCGCCCCAGCGCCTGTTCAAAGGCCTGCTGGTTCGAATGCACGCCATAATTCACCTGCGCCGCATCCCCCAGGTTCGACTGGAAAATCCCCGCCGCACTGACCGGCAGAAAATCTTCATACACCAACGGTTCGACCCGCAAGTACCCGCCGCTGAGCAAATCGTCTAGCGACAACGATTTCAGCTCATCCGCCTCCAGGCCTTTTTCCGTGACGAAATAACGAAAGTACGCCAGTTCCTGTTGGCGCATGCCTTCATACGTGTCAGGGAATTCTGCAAAGTGCTGCGTCATCAGCGCGTTGTAGCGTGCGGCATTGGCCTCGTTGGGGAAGTCCTGCAACTCATCACGGGCTGCGTTGAGCAGGCGGTCGTAAAGTGCCCGGCCTTTCGGGGTGAGCGCCGCGCCACGCTGTTCGATTTCACCGAAGCGTGCGCTGTGGCTGCCGCGTGTCCCGGCTTGATCGGTGAAGGCAATCGGCTCGTCGAGCGCCTTGAAACTGGTCTGGCGCAGCAGGATCGGGCACTGACGGCGGGGCGGGCCTTCGATCACGGCTTTGGGCGTGATGCCGTGGGCGGGCATTTGCGCCTGGACGATGTCGATGTCCAAGGTGCGCGGCGTCAGGTGATTGATGTGCGGGCCTTTGAACGCGACCACATCGGCAATCAGGCGATGCTGTGCGCTGAGTTTCTGGTACTGCTCGGCGGTGACCGTGGCGCTGTGGTGCCAGCGGAAGGTTTCAAGCGCCTGTTCGACGAAGTCCTGCGCCTCTTGTTCGTTCAGACCGCCTGCGGTTACGGCGCGGTCGATCAGGGCAAGGGCTGTCGGGGTGAAGATCTGGCGTTTATCCAGCACCGATTGAGCGAAGGCTCGCAGCTCCAGGTCTTCGATCAGTTCCAGGCGCAGCAGTGAGGTGAACACCCGGAACGGGCTGACTTGCAGGGCGGTTTCATGCACGGCGCGGAACGCGGTGGAGTGCACCGGCACGCCGGCCGGGGTCAGGTCGTAATAGCCCACGGGTTGCATGCCCATGACCGCGAACAATCGGGCGAGGGTGGCCAGTTCGCCAGCGGTGCCGACGCGGATTGCGCCGTGACGCTCCAGGTCCAGCCGCTCGATTTCGCCGGTGCTGTTCAGCTGGCGGGCCACCTGCGGATCGCTGTCGAGCACGTGACGGTTGGTCTGCTCCACGAGCTTCATCAGCGCGCCGTACAGGGGCACTTCTTCGCGGTACATGTCGGACATCGCTTTGGAGAAGCGTTGGCGGATCAGGTCAGGGCTGACGAAGCTTGGGTGGCTCATGAAAAAAATTCCTGGCGCGGTGACGTGAAGGATGGGGGAAAAGATCGCAGCCTTCTGCAACGCCGACAAACGAAGAATCTTACGGACTTCATTCTGCCAAGGACTGCTTCGCACTATTGGTTGCCCACAAACCCTGTAGGAGCGAGCGGGCGGCGGTCCTGCAGGATTGATTGGGGATTACAGGTGCGAACGGCTCTCCGAACGCAGCGATCCGAGGAACTCCCGATACAACCGCGCCGTATTGGCCGGTTGTTCGACCATCGGCATATGGCCAATGTGGTCCCAGATGTCCACGCGCAAATCAGCAATGCCTTTACTCCAGACCGCCACGCTGCTGACATCGATCAGACGGTCCTTGCGCCCCCACAGCAGCAGCGCCGGGCACTTGATGTCTGGGAGTTTGGGCTCCATCGGCGGGCTGGCGCGGAAGTCGTTGAAGATTTCTTCCAGCTCATCACGACTCTGTTCATAACGCTGGGCGATGGCGTCAAGCACCACGCCCGGCACCCACGGCGGCTCGGCCATGGTCATGGCGTAGAAGCGCTGGAATTCTTCCCGCGAGTTGATCAGAAACGGGTTGTGCCCCTTGGCAAGATGTCGCTCCAGGTCGCTGGCCTCGGGGGCGGTGACGCCAGCCGGGTCGATCAGGGCGACGGAGGCAATCCGGTCCGGGTACGTCGCCGCCAGCCACGCGGCGATGTAGCCGCCCATCGAATTGCCGATCACATGGACCTTTTCGACTCCGCAAACGTCCAGCAGCTGAATCATCCGCTTGGCCTGCAGCGGGATGTCATAGCCGCCACCGGCCTTGAAGCCGGTTTCGCCATGACCGGCGATGTCCGGGATGATCACCCGATGGTTGCCGACAAAGTGCCGGGCGAAGCGCAGCCAGATGTTCTTGTCGGCGCTGTAGCCGTGCAGCATCAGCACACTGCTGGACGCTTCATAGGGCCCGCCTTGCCAGGTCGAGACGGTCATTTCCGTGATGGGTACGACGATTTTGTGCAGCCGATACAGCTTGGCTTCCAGGGCCATATTCAGGTCATAGAGCCAATAGCCGATGGCCGGGTAACTCAGCCAGCTCCAGGCCACAAAAACCGCGATAAGGACAACCAACACAAGCATCAGGCATCTTCCTTTTACGTGATCAAGACAAAATGTGATCGGCGGGTTTCAGTGCCCGGGTCAACCGGTGATAGCTGAAACTGAACCCCGGGAACATGGCGATCACATGACCGCTCTTGCTTTGATACCAACTGTGGCAGCCCCCGGACTTCCAGACGGTACGCTCCATTTCACGGTGGATCATCTCAGTGTAGGTACGTTCTGCCTCGGGGCGTACTTCGATGCTGCGCAAACCCTTTTCTTTCAGCGTGCGGATGCAATCGAGGATGTAATTCATCTGTGACTCGATGATGAACAGCGCCGAGGTGTGGCCGATGCCGGTATTGGGCCCGGTGACGATAAACAAGTTGGGGAAGTCCGGCAGGCTGGTGCCCAGATAAGCCCGCGGGTACTGGGCCCAGACGTCTTTGAGCCGGGTGCCTTTTTTACCGGTGACCGGGTAGGAAATCACCCCGTCGGTGGCGTCGTACCCGGTGGACCAGACGATCAGGTCCAGGTCGATGTGCTGACCGTCCAGGGTAACGATGCCGGTTTCGTCGATGGACGCGATGCCTTGTTCGCGGCTGTGCAGCGTCACGTTGCTGCGCCCGAGTGCCGGGTAGAGGGTGCTAGAGACGATCACTCGCTTGCAGCCGATGGTGAAGTCCGGTGTCAGTTTGCGGCGCAATTCGGGGTCAGGCACCTGGCGCTTGAGGAAGCGCAGGGCGTGTTGCTGGACCATGCGGATCGCCGGTTTCGAGTATTTGAAGGCAATCACCCGGGATTCGAACTGCCAGTAGAGCATCCAGCGCAGCAGTTTGTACGCCGGTTTGAGGCCCAGCAGCCAACGCTGGAAAGGCCCGAAGGTACGGTCGGCGCGGGGCAACACCCAGTGCGGCGTACGCTGGAACACATGCAAGCGCTCGACGTCTGGGGCAATGGTCGGAATGACCTGGGCCGCACTGGCGCCGCTGCCGACGATGGCGACACGTTTGTGCCGGTAATCGAAGGTGTGATCCCAGTTGCTGGTGTGAAACGTCTTGCCCTGGAAGCGTTCCTGGCCTTCGAAATGAGGCACCACCGGTTGACTCAGCGGCCCCGTCGCGTTGATCAGGAACTGCGCGTAAAACGTGCCTTTGGCGCCGGTGTGCACCGCCCAGCGCTGGCCGTCGGCGTCCCATTCGATGCGCTCGACATTGGCTTGCAGTTCGACCTTGTCCCGCAGGCCGAAGTGCTCCACCACGTACTGGGTGTAGTGATGCAGTTCAGCCTGACCGGCGAACATTTGCGTCCAGCGGTAAGGGGCGAAGGACAGCGAATAGAGCGGCGAGGGCACATCGACGGCCGCGCCGGGGTAGGTGTTCTGGCACCAGGTGCCGCCAAAAAAGTCCCGTCGTTCCAGCAGGCGAAAATCGTCGATGCCTGCCTTGAGCAGATTGATCGCCGCGCACTGACCGCCAAAACCGCTGCCGATGATCAACACCTGAAAAGTCTGCATGGGTCTCCTTTATCGTTGTTTATCCAACTCTTCCTTCATGTATAGCCCAAACATGGCCGACAAAGACTGCGCAGGATTCAGGCTGCCCGCCGGTGATGGCTATTTAACGTTGCCCTGATAGACTCCCACCACACCCGCACCCGTGTTTTGTCGGGTTCCGTTGTGTGACGCAGAGGCCCTTATGGGAAAAACGGGAGGAAAAGGGCTTTCACTGGCCAGAAGGCTCTATACGTCGCGAACCCTGGGCCTGGCCTTGGGCCTGTTGTGCGTAGGCGCGGCGATGTATCCACTCAACCCGGCGCCATGGGTCTGGGTGCTGATGGTGGTCAATGGCGTGCTCTGGCCGCATGTTGCCTATCAATGGGCGCGTCGGGCGAAGGTGCCGTTTCACGCCGAACATCGCAACATTCTCGTCGACGCCTTTCTCGGTGGATTCTGGGTCGCTGCCATGCAGTTCAATCCACTGCCGAGCGCGGCGACGCTGTCCATGATGGCCATGAACAACGTGGCGATCGGCGGTTTGCGGTTCCTGCTGGTGGGCACGGTTGTGCAGATTCTCGGGATGGGTGTCGGCCTGTTGGTGTTCACACCGGCCTTCGTTGCGCAAACCAGCCCGTTGCAGCTCTACGCCTGTCTGCCCTTGCTGAGCCTGTATCCGCTGGCGCTGGGCTGGATCTGTTTTCAACAGGCCACCACCCTGGGCCGCCAAAAACGCGAATTGCTGGCCCTGAGCCGTACCGACAGCCTCACTGGCCTGCTGAACCATGGCGCCTGGAAAGACCAGCTGGAAGTTGAATTCCAGCGTTGCCAACGCCAGCAGCAGGGTGGGGCGATTGCGTTGATCGACATCGACCATTTCAAGACCATCAATGACACCTATGGCCATGTCGCCGGGGACATCGTGCTGCGGCAACTGAGCAAAATGCTCAAGCAGAACCTGCGGGCGACCGATGTGGCAGGGCGCTATGGTGGCGACGAATTCTGCGTGCTCCTCCCGGATTTGCCCCTCGACAGCGCAGCGGCTGCCATGGACGCCTTGCGTGATCGCTTCGCGACCCTGGGCTACGAGCAGAACCCGGCGCTGAAAGTCAGCTTGAGCATTGGCCTGGCGGCATTCGACCCGTCACACACCGACGCCACCTTGTGGCTCAATGATGCCGACCAGGCGCTCTACCAAGCCAAGACCACCGGCCGCAACCGCGTGATCTACCGCATAGACGGCAAACCCCATCACGAGCTGCTCGACCCGGTCTGAGGGCCTGCACACATCCCCCTGCGGGATCGGCCTCAGGTTCGTGTGCGTCGCATTCGGTCTAGAGCCGTGCGCCGCAGTCAGGTAGGGTGTTTTTGACCCCCGACACGAAACAAGGATCGATTCATGACGCTCAATCTCCCTCGTTCCCTGCTGGCCACCAGCCTTGGCCTGACCCTCGCCCTCGGCGCATTCGCCCCTGCAGCCTTCGCCGAACCCCACAAACAAGTCCTCGCCGACGCCGAACAGTACAGGGGTGAAGCCCTGAAACTGTTGGAGCGTCTGGTAAACATCGACTCCGGTTCCGGCTATGAACCCGGCCTGACGCAAGTGCGCGACATCGCCATCGACGAGTTGAAAAAACTCGGCGCCACCATCGAACTGGTACCCAACACACCGGACAAAAGCAGCCACGTGATCGCGACCCTCAAAGGCACCGGCAAGGCGAAAATCCTGCTGATGGCGCACATGGACACCGTGTTCAAGGAAGGCTCGGCCGCCGAGCGCCCTTTTCATATCAAGGACGGCCGCGCCTACGGGCCGGGCGTGATGGACGACAAGGGCGGCATCGTCGCCGGGATCTACGCACTGAAAGTCCTGAAAAACCTCGATTTCAAGGACTACGCTCAAATTACCTTCCTGCTCGATGCCAGCGAAGAAACCGGCTCGGACATCGCCACCGACCTGATCAAGAAAACCGCCAAGGCCCACGACGTGACCCTCAACCTCGAACCGGGCCGCCCGGCGGATGGCCTGGTGGTGTGGCGCAAAGGCAGCGCGACGGCGGTGGTGGAAGTCAAAGGCAAAGCCGCACATGCCGGTGTTGCGCCGGAGCTGGGGCGTAACGCGGCGATGGAGGCGGCGCACCAGATTCTGCAACTCGGCAAACTGGGCGACGCCGAGAAGAAAACCACCATCAACTTCACCGTGATCAAGTCGGGCGATCGCACCAACGTGATTCCGGACCAGGCCACGGCCAAGGCCGACGTGCGGGCGGCGGTACCGGAAGAGTTCGACCGGATCGAGAAGGACCTGGCGCGGGTGTCCAAGGACAAGCTGATTCCTGATACCGAAGTCACCACCACGCTACAACGCGGTTTGCCACCGATGCCGCAAACGGCGGAATCGGATCGGCTGATGGCCATCGCTCAGGGAATTTACGGCGAGATCGGGCGCAAGTTGACGGAAGAAGGCAGCGGCGGGGCGGCAGACGCCAGCCTCTCGGCCGGGGTGGGTACGCCGACACTGGATGGGTTCGGGATTGTCGGCGGCAATATTCATACGCCTGAAGAATACGCGGAGGTAGAGAGCGTAGCGCCGCGGATTTATCTGCTGTCGCGGATGATCATGGAGTTGGCGAAGCGCTGAAAATTGTTCCCTGTGGCGAGGGGGCTTGCTCCCGCGGGACTGTGCAGCAGTCCTCCCCTTTTCGTGGGGCCGCTTCGCAGCCCAGCGGGACGGTGCGGCGATCCGACAAGCTCCCTCGCCACAGGGATTTTTGGTGTTAGTAAAATCGATGTCCTACAGCGCAACAAGCAGCAGCGCTATTCCTTCACACTCATGAACTCTTCCGCCCAACGGATATATTCCTCAGGCTGCGTATACGTATGAGTCAGCTCGGTAGCGCTCAAATCCGACGCCTGGGTAAAGATCTGCCGTTGCTCGCGCAGGCTGTCATACGTCGCCTTGATCGCCGCGAAGTACGCGCCATGACCATCAATGGTCACCCGCACGCCCAGTTCGGCCAAGCGTTTGTCATCGCGCAGCAGCGGGTTGCCGTAGGTGACCAGCATCAGTGGCACGCTCAGGTGTTCGGCAATCTGTTCGAGGTGATCGAAGTCCCGCACGCCCACCATGCAAATCCCGTCCGCACCGGCCTGCTGGTAATGACAGGTGCGGCTGATGACTTCCTGAACCGGCAGGATCCCGGCGTTGGTACGCGCGATGATCGCCATTTCCGAGTCGACCCGGGCCTCCAGTGCCGCGCGAATCTTGCCGACGCCTTCCGCCACGCCGATCAGGTCGGTGGATTTGCGGCCGAATTGCGCCGGCAGCAGGGTGTCTTCGATGGTCAGGGCGGCGATGCCGGCGCGTTCCAGTTCGACGATGGTGCGCATCACGTTGAGCGCGTTGCCATAGCCGTGGTCGGCGTCGGCGATGACCGGCAATTGGGCCACTCGACCGATGCGCGTGGCCTGTTCGGCGAACTCGCTGAGAGTGATCAAGGCAAAGTCGGGAGCGCCCAGCACCTGCAACGAGGCAACAGAACCGCCGAGGATGCCCACTTCAAACCCCAGGTCAGCGGCAATGCGGGCCGACATCGGGTCGAAGACCGACGCCGTGTGATAGCAGGTGTTGGAAGCAAACAGCTCGCGGAAGTTACGGCGCAAATCTTGATGAGAAAGCCTGGACATATGAGTTCCACCAATACAAAGGAATGGAAAGGCTTGAGCAAAGGTGTCAACGCCGAAGGAACAAAAGGCTATCACGCGAAGGAGGGGAAGATGATGACGAATTTTGCTGGGGGCTCAGATAGACGCGGACCTCTGTGACGAGCGGGTTTACCTGTGGCGAGGGAGCTTGCTCCCGTTCGGCTGCACAGCAGTCGTAAACGATGGGGGCGGTGTGTCTGGAAAAATAGATTAGGGTGGCAGTTTTGGGGCCGCTTCGCAGCCCAACGGGAGCAAGCTCCCTCGCCACAGGTGAACCCACTCACCACAAGGGTGGGGGAGGACTCAGGATCTGATCACGCTGCCACCGCCTGCTGTTGCCGATTGGGTAACGGCACGGCCCGCACCGAGTTACCCGGTTGCAGTTGCAGGCGTTTGGCCGTGAGTCGGTCGACGACCAGGCTGTTGCCCACCAGCCTGGCCTGGGCGGTGGTGATGCGGCAGTTTTCCAGGCGGCGATTGTGGATCAGCCACACCGGGGCCTGCTCGTCGGGCGTGCCGATAGCCAAAACCAGCGGTTGGCTGTCGCGCACGGTGCGGATTTTCGCGACCGGGGCTTCGATCACCGGGCCTGCGTCGAAGATGTCGATGTAACCCTGATGCACAAAACCTTCGGCCTTGAGGATCTTCAGTGCCGGTTCGGTGTTTGGGTGGGCCTGGCCGATGACGGCCTGGGCCTGTTCGGTGAGCAGGCACGTGTAAAGCGGCTGGCGCGGCATCAGTTCGGCGATGAACGATTTGCTGCCCAGCCCCGACAAGTGATCGGCGTGGCTGAAATCCATCTTGAAGAAGTGCCGGCCCAGGCTGTCCCAGAACGGTGAACAGCCGTGTTCGTCGGCGCTGCCGCGCAGTTCGGCGATGAGTTTGTCGCCGAACAGGTGCGGGAACTCGGCCACGAACAGCAAGCGCCCCAGGGACAGCAATCGACCGTTGCTGCCGTGGCGTTGATCGGGGCGCAGGAACAGCGAGCAGATTTCCGATTGCCCGGTCATTTCATTATTCAGGAACAGCGTCGGAATCTGCCGTTGAATACCCAGGTCCGGCGACGAACTGACGGTCAGCCCGACCCGATAGTTGTACCAGGGTTCACGCAGGCCAACGGCACCGGCCAGCGCACTGATGCCGACCACTTGCTGATCGTCATCTTCCAGCACGAACAGGTAATCGGCATCGGCACGCTCGACCTGCTCGGCGAAGGTCCGCTGGGCCCAGCGCACCCGGTGCACCAGGCGTTCTTCGTTGGCCGGCAGGGTGGTAAACCCGGGGCCGGCCTGTTGCACCAGATCCATCAAGGCGGGCAGGTCGGTGATGCGAACCGGGCGGACAATCATGATGCAGCTCCTTCTTCGCGCCAGTTCGGGCGCTGTCGTTGGGCATGGGGCCGGGTGCTGCTCACAGGGCAATCAGCCGGATCGGGCTGCCATCGGTGACGTTCAGGGCGGCACACATCTCGGCGCTCAACTCCACCGGTTGCCCGGCCTGGACATTCAACTCGGCGACGATCGCGCGATAGTCCTTCAGCGCGTCATTGCTCACCAGGTAACGGCCGCACGCATCGATCAGTGAAGCCCGTTGCGCCGTGCCGGTCTGGCTTTGGGCGATGGAGAGAATGTTCGAGGTGCGCGCGTACAGCGTCGGCCCACCGTCAAACAGGTCGATGTAGCTGTTGGTTTCAAATCCCTCACGCTCAAGAATATCGAAGGCCTCCTGGCCATCGGGGTGGATCCGGCCGATGCAATCCTGCGCAGCCTGGGGCAGCATCGGCACGTAGATCGGGTATTGCGGCATCAGTTCGGCGAGGAAGGTCCGGCTCTCCAGACCGCAGAGCCGCTCGGCTTCGGCGTAGGGCAGGTCGAAGAAATGCTTGCCGAGCGCATCCCAGAACGGTGATTGCGCCTCCTCGGTGCTGAAGCCGACGATCTCGGTGATCACCGCTTGCGCAAAACGCTGCGAATGGGCGGCAATGAACAACAGGCGCGCCCGGGACAGCAACTCCGAAAACGCTGTGCGCACCAGCGCTGTTTCGATGTGAAAGCCCCGTAGCAAGGTGTGGCCGCTGAGGTCCTGACACAACGACAACGCCGGTACGCCGTGCTCGATGTTCAGCTCCCGGGAGGCGCTGGTGAAGTGACGGTTGCGCAAACTGTAGAACGGTTCGTTGAAACCGGCGGTGGCAAGGATCTCCGAGCACCCCACCAGACGCCGGGCCGCGAGATCCTCCAGCACGAAGAAATAGTTCTCCGGGCCATGACCTTCCACGTCTTTGTCGAACGAGGCGCAGGAGTCGAGAATCCTCAGGCGCAGGCGTTCAGTGTCATCCGGCAAGGACGTGACTCCGACCAGGCTGTCGCGCGCCAGTTGCTGTAACTGGGGCAGGTCGGCTAACTCGACTGGGCGTAAGACCAGCATGGATGTACTCCTGTATCAAAGGGTTCGGCGCTGTGTGCCGAACCTGACTATCACTGTCGGTTTCCACGCATTAAATCGGCGGTCGCCTGATTTCTTGTCAGACGCCGCTCTTTTTCTTGTCAGCCGTTGCTCGGGTCGGGCAACGCTGTGCTGGCGCCTAGTTTGTTGAGGAAAAACAGATACACCAGGCCCAGGGCAATCCAGATCAGTCCGAGTTTTTGTGCATCGACCCCCATGTTGTACATGATGGCCGCGACGATGATGAAGCCAACCACCGGGCAGACCAGGTGACGGATCACCTGGCCGGACTTCTGCCGACGCCAGTAGTAATTGATCACGGTCAGGTGCAGCAACATGAAACCGCTCAGCGCGCCGAAGTTCACCAGCGAAGTGAGGGTGTCCACCGAGTTGATGAACAGGTAGCAGATCACCAGCGACAGCACCGCTACGAGGTAAATGCTCAGGTAGGGGGTGTTGTGTTTCGGGTGAACCTTGGCCAGCACTTTCGGTAGCTTGCCGTCCCGGGCCATGCCGAACAGCAGACGCGATACCGCCGCTTGCGAGGTGATGGCAACTGCCACGCCCCAGGCCAGGGCGGTGGCCACGCCAGTCAGGGTTGCCAGCCAGCTGCCGGCAGCGATTTCGGCGATTTCATAGAACGCGGTGTCGGCGGAGGTGAAGCCCATGCCGGCCGCCAGGTCTGTGGCAATCCAGGTTTGCACGACGAAGATCACGCCCATCACCAGCAGCGTAATCAGCGCTGCCTTGCCGACGCTGCGGCCAGGGTCGCCCTTGATTTCTTCGGCGAGGGTGGAGATCGCATCGAAACCGAGGAAGGACAGGACCGCAATCGACACGGCTTGCATCAGCAGGGCGAAATTGAAGGTGTCCGGGTTGTACAGCGGCGCCAGGGTCAGTTGACCGTTACCGCCGCCGCTGTGCAGCGCATTCCAGGCGTAGAACAGGAAGATCCCCAGCACCACCAGTTGCGCCAGCAGAAAGACAATGTTCATGCGGGCAGTGAATGTAATCCCCCGCAGGTTGACGAACGTCGCGCTGACCAGAAACGCCAGAATGAAACCGACCTTGGGGATGTCAGGGTAAAGGTGATTCAGCGCCATGGCCGCGTACACGTAGAGCAGCGGTGGAATCAGCAGGTAATCGAGCAGCATCAGCCAGCCGGCGATAAACCCGACGTGCGGGTTGAGGCCGCGTTGCGCGTAGGAATACACCGAGCCGGCAATCGGAAAGGCCCGCGCCATGCTGCCGTAACTCAGGGCGGTGAACAGCATCGCCACCATGCCGATGATGTAGGCCAGCGGCACCATGCCGGGTGCTTCGGCGTTGACGTAACCGTACACACCGAATGGGGCGATGGGGATCATGAAGATCATCCCGTACACCACCAGGTCAGTCAGCGACAGGCTACGTTGCAACTCTTGCTTGTAGCCGAATTCTTCTAATTCCATGAAGCCCTACTCCTTGGGATGAAAGCAGCTGCATGCTGCGGGTTTGACGCGATTTCTTACAACAGCGGAGCCAGATAACCTGCCCAGCGACTGACGTTTTCAGCGGTGCGCAGCAGATCGTTGCGCACCTCGATCAACACCGATTCCAGTCCCCGTGCATCGCCGTGGACCGGCACGGTCATGTCGCCCAGCGGGTTGATTTTGTACGGCTCATTACTGGCAACCTTCAAGGGGTGCTGGCTCAACCCGTCAATCAATCGTTGGGCGTAGTCCCTGGCTTCGCCAAACAGCACGCCGACTTCCAGCGCGCGCGGTTGGCCGTGGAAAACCGGGGTGAAACTGTGAATGCCGACCACCCGGACCGGCTGCCCTTGGGCGATTCGTTGGTCGATCAAGGTTTGCAGCCGGGCATGAAACGGCTTGAACAGGCATTCGCGGCGGTACTCGCGCGTGACTTCGTCCAGATCCCGATTACCCGGTATCGGATAAATCTCGCTCTGCAGCGGGATGCTGTCCGGGGCATGGCGCGGGCGGTTGAGGTCAATCAAGAGCCGTGAGTAATTGGCCGCCAGCAACGTCGCCCCCAGTGCCTGGGACAAACCTTCAGCAAGCGCCAGCGCACCAATGTCCCAGGCGATATGCTCGCGGGCCGCGTCGTGACTCAGGCCCAGGTCATTCAACCCGGGTGGAATAAAACGGCTGGCGTGTTCACACACCAGAATCAACGGGTGCGCCGAGTCTTCGCGGCTCAGGGTGTACGCGGGCTCGGTGTACAGGCCAAGTTCGGCGGATTCAGTACAGGCGTGCATAGTGCTCACAGCGTTCGGCGGGGGACAGCTGTTCCGTCAGCGTCAGTTCCTCGGTTTTAAGGGCGAACCAGGTGTCCATCAACGCGCTCGGCAGGGCTTCGATCAGCGCCTCGCTATTGCGCAGGCACTCGAGCGCCTCGGCAAGGGAGGCGGGCAGGGCGACGATGCCGTGGGCCTGGCGTTGTTCTTCGTTCAGGGAATCGGGGATTTCATCGGTGATCGCGTTCAAGGCCAGGCGTTGCTCGATGCCCAGGCGACCGGCGATCAGCAGCGCGGCCATCGCCAGGTGCGGCGACGCCGTGGCGTCCATGGCGCGAAATTCCAGGTTGTATTGCGCCGCCACCGATTTGCCGCCCAGGCTCACGGTCGGGCAGATCCGCAGCGCCGCTTCGCGGTTGCGCTGGCCGAGGCAGGCGTAGGAGGCGCTCCAGTGATGCGGCTGCAAGCGCTCGTAGGACACCGGTGTCGGTGCGGTAAACGCGCACAACGCTGGCAAGTAATGAAGGATGCCGGCGGCCCAGTGCTGGCCGAGGGTCGACAGGCCATTGATCGTGCCGGCGTCGTACATCAGCGGTTGGCCGTCCAGATCCAACAGGCTGACATGCAGATGGACGCCGTTGCACACGGCATGTTCGGACGTCTTCGGCGCGAAGCTCACGTCCAGGGCCATCTGCCGGGCGATCTCGCGGGTGATCTCGCGCACGTTCACCGCACGGTCCGCAGCGGCCACGCCGAGGGCGGGGCGGCAGGTGATTTCGTATTGATGCTTGCCGTATTCGGGCAGGAACATTTCCGGTTCGACGCCACCGGCGCGCAGGGCGCTGAGCAGCCAGCCACCGAACTCGGCGCCCTGACGCTGGGCCTCAAGGGAGAACGCCAGTTGATCGGCCGCGCCGCTGCTCAGGTTGAATTCATGTTCGAACGCGGCGTTGACCTGCAAGCCCAATTCGGCGCGATACCGCTGCACTTCATTGCGCAACAACGTGCGTGGGCAGGCGCCCCACGGGCGGCCATCGGTTTCGTGAATGTCGCTGTGGATGAAGTCCAGCGCCGGGGCCGCGGCATCCGGGCCGTTACTGACTGTCACCCGGCTGCTCAGGTCGGGAATCAGGCGTAAATCGCCATAAGCGCCCCACGGGTTGGTGGAGGCGATGATGTCTTGCGGAGTCAAGGCGCTGTTGGCCGGCACCCAGCCGCAGCCCGTCGCCAGGTAATGTTCAAGTTCGTCCGTCGGGAACGAACGGCCACGGGTCACGCCGATCAGGTCGGTGGTGACGAGGGTGGTCATGGGCAGCGGCGACAGGCGTTCGCTCATGCTTGCATCTCCTGCAACCGGCCGAGCACGGTCTGGGTGTCGGTGATCCAGCAGTAACCCTTGATCGCGTTCAGGCAGGCTTGATGACGCTCCGGCGTGTAGGTCGCGCAGGCATCCTCCACTAGCGTCACCAGGTAACCACGGTCGGCGGCGTCACGCACCGCCATGTCCACGCACTGGTCGGTGACGATGCCGGCGATGATCAGGTGCCGCGTTTCA
Source organism: Pseudomonas sp. GW823-FHT02C02 (assembly GCF_058797635.1). NCBI lineage: Bacteria > Pseudomonadati > Pseudomonadota > Gammaproteobacteria > Pseudomonadales > Pseudomonadaceae > Pseudomonas > Pseudomonas sp. GW823-FHT02C02. The sequence continues at coordinate 69,827 of NZ_JBXAJV010000024.1, forward strand.
AGGTTGCGCAACACGTAGTCGATGTTGGTGGAGTTGAAGACCCCGGAAGAAGTCTTGGGCAAGACGATTTCGTTTTCTGTCGGCGTCAGGTCGTCGATGATCCGCGCCGGGGGGCTGCCCTTGGGCAAGTGCATGTCCGAGAGCTTGTGGTCCAGCGAGCGGTCGCGGCCATCGGCGGTCAGGCTTTCGATGATCGTGTGCAGCACATTTTGCTGCGCGCTGCGAAAGGCACTGAGCAATCGGCGTTGATTGGGCACCACCTGCATGTGGGTGCGGGTCAGGAAGTACTCGCCATCCGGTCCGTTGAGGTGCGGGTCGAACTGCGGTTCGAGCCAGGCACGCTGCATGTCCACCAGCAACAGCGCGGTGTGATCGGCAGTGAACGGCAAGTCCCGGGGCGAGTGGTGGGGGAGCGTGAACATCCTTATTTATCCTCCAGCAGGTGGGTGGCGAAATCGGTTCGCAGGGCATCGATGCCTTCCAGGCGATCGGCCAGCTCCGGGCTGCGCAGGGTCAGGCAGGCAATCAGCGCCTCGATCTGGGCCAGCGCCGGGACCATGGTGTCGAAGGCCGACACTGATTCCACCGGCGCACTGATAATCAGGTCGGCCATTTCCCGCAGCGGTGAAGCATAGATGTCCGTGAACAACACCACCCGGGCGTATCGGCTTTTCGCCGCATTGGCTACGCGCAGGGCCTGTGACTGGTAGCGGCGATAGTCGAACACCAGCACCACGTCCTGACGCTGCACGTCGAACAGCCGGTCCGGCAGTTGTGCGTTGTCTTCCAGGGCGAAACAGCCCGGGCGCAGCAAGCGCAAATGGTTGAGCAAATAATTGGCGAGGAAACTGCTGAAGCGCCCGCCAAAGCAGTGAACCTGATGACGGGTATCGAGCAGCCACTGCACCAGAATCCGCACATCTTCGGGTTGGGTCAGCGCATGGGTATCCACCAGCGCCCGATGGGTCTCCGCCAGGTAATGGCTCCAGGCGTCGTCTTTCTGAACATGAGAACGAAGCTGCAACAGGGCGCTGGGGGACCGGAGGCGGTGGTCCATGTCACTGAGCAAGGCATCCTGGAAATCGGCGTAACCGCTGAAACCCAGTTTTTTTACCAGCCGCACAATGGTGGGGTCGCTGACACCGGCATGTTCGGCCAAGCGTGACATCGGTCCCAGCCCGTTACGCGGGTATTGGTCCAGCAAGGCACGGATGACTTTGCGTTCCGCCGGCGTAAGGTCCAGGGCGGGATCGGTGATCAGGTCTCTGAGAGAGGGCATCCGGGCTCCTGCTGGATGGGTATGTCGGTTTTGTTTCATAAATCGCTAAAACAGTATTTATGTAGCGCATGCTACATGTCTAGCGAAACTTTCCGTGGTTTTTCAAGGCCCCAAAATGGGGCGAAAAGCCCGTGCGCTGAGGGCTACACGGAAGTCGACTGGCTTTGTAGTCCATCGCCCACACGGGTGTCAGAGATTGCCTAACTTAATGGGTTAAACAAGCTCGCGTCGCGTCGGTACTGATGCAAACGAAACGCCCTGGATCAAGCGTCTTGCGGCACAATTGCGTGATTATCGGCGGCATCGAGCCGTTTTCCATTTCATCGACAGGGTGATAAACCGTGCAGGCAACCCGTTTGACCCTGATGTGCCACGCGCGAACAGTCGCACAAAAATTGGCGAGTTTTCCTACGAATGAGCCGTTGGAATTTTATGGCCAATTGGCAAAGGGTTCGCGCAGCAGTCAGTTCGAGGGGGCGCCACGGGTGCTCTGTGGACCGGAGTTGCGCACGCAGCAGACCGCCGAGTTGTTTGGCAATGACGTTGAAATCGTTTCGGCACTGAGGGATTGTGACTTCGGACGGTGGAGCGGGGTGCGGATCAATGACCTGCAAAAGTCCGAACCCGAGGCACTGCAAACCTGGCTAGATGATCCGACCTCGGCGCCCCATGGCGGTGAGTCGGTCGCGCAACTCTGTGAACGCGTGGCGCAGTGGCTCCAGGCCCTTGTGGCAACACCGGGGCATGTCCTTGCCATCACCCATCCCTTTGTCATTCGCGCAGCACTGACGCAGGTGTTGCAGGCCAAGGCATTCAACCTGATCGACGTCGAACCGTTGTCGGCCGTCGAGTTGCGGTTCACCGGCCGCTGGCGCCTGCGCTTGCTTGAAGGAGAAATTTGATGAAGAAGCTGCTGGTCATCGGCATAGGCGCCGGCAACCCTGACTACATCACAATGCAGGCCGTGAAGGCGCTGAACCTCGTCGACGTGTTTTTCCTGATGGACAAGGGCCAGAGCAAGGACAAATTGATCGACCTGCGCCGTGAGATCTGCGAGCGCTACATCACCGGTCACGACTACCGCTTCGTCCAAGCCCATAGCCCGGAACGCGAGCGCGGGGAGGTGGACTACAAGACCAGTGTCGACGATCTGAACCTCGCCAAGCAGCAGACCTTCGAGCGGCTGATCAATGAGGAACTGTCCGACGGCCAGTGCGGCGGTTTTCTGGTGTGGGGCGATCCGGCGTTGTACGACAGCACCCTGCGGATTTTGCAGGCGATCCTGGCCTCGGGCCGTTGTGCGTTCGAGTATGACGTGATCCCCGGAATCACCAGCGTTCAGGCGCTGGCGGCGCAGCACAAGGTACCGCTGAATCGCATCGGCCGCTCAATTGAAATCACCACCGGCCGACGGCTGGCGGCGGGGCAAGTGAGCGATGCCGACAGCCTCGTGGTGATGCTCGATGCCGAGGATTCCTACCATCAAGTGGCGGATCAGGAGACGGAGATTTACTGGGGCGCGTATCTGGGGACGCCGGATGAAATCCTGATCAGCGGCAAGCTCAAGGACGTGGCGCCGGAGATTGAGCGGGTGCGCAAGGCGGCGCGGGTGGCGAATGGGTGGATTATGGATACTTACCTGTTGCGCAAGCCTTGAGGTAAACGGTGCCTGAGCTGATGTCTTCGCGGGCAAGCCTCGCTCCTACAGGTATTGCGTCGCCTTTGTAGGAGCGAGGCTTGCCCGCGAAGAGGCCCTCAACCGCACCTCAAATAATGGCTTTGACCCCACGCCCAAACCGCTCCCGATACACTGACGGCGGCACGCCCACCACCCCACGAAACGCCACGCGAAAGCTCTCCACCGAGCGATACCCACACTGCGCGGCAATCTGGTCGGTGTTTTGCCCGGTGCTCTCCAGCAACTCCTTCGCCCGCGCCAGCCGCTCATGCTGCAACCACGCCTTGGGCGGCATGCCGGTGGCTTCAGTAAACCGACGCAGAAACGTGCGTTCACTCATGGCCGCCTCGCTCGCCAGTTCGCGAACCTCCAGCGGTTCGTGCAAGCGTTCCCGGGCCCACTGCATGACACGGGACAAATCGCTGCGCGGCGTCGGGCTGACGGGCGTAGGAATAAACTGCGCCTGACCGCCGGTGCGTTGCGGCGACATCACCAGGCGCCGCGCCACTGAGTTGGCCACTTGCGTGCCTAAGTCCCGCGTCACCAGGTGCAGGCACGCATCGATCCCCGCCGCGCTGCCCGCCGAGGTGATCAATTGGCCGGAATCGACATAGAGCACATCCGGGTCCACCCGAATGTTCGGAAAACGTTCGGCCAACTCAGCGGCATAGCGCCAATGGGTGGTGGCGCCGTGCCCGTCCAGCAGGCCGGTCGCCGCCAGCACAAACACACCGGAGCAGATCGACAGCAACCGCGCTCCCCGCGCATGCGCCTGGCGCAGGGCGGCGAGCACGTGTTCCGGTACCGGCGCGTTGCGATCGCGCCAGCCGGGAATGATGATCGTGCGGGCCTCTTCGAGCAGTTCCATGCCGCCATCGGCCAGCACCTGAATCCCGCCCATGGCGCGCATCGGGCCCTGATCCACGGCGACGATACGATGCTCATACCAAGGGAAGTCGAACTCCGGCCGCGCCAGGCCGAAGATCTCCACGGCGATGCCGAATTCGAACGTACAGAGGCCGTCGTAGACCAGAATCGCGACCAATCCAGGGTTCGGTTGCATTTGGCGGAAAGTTCCCGGTAAGTGTCTTGTGCGCCACTGTAGCCGCAAGCGTCGGGCGGATAAAGTCTTCTCATACCCACTCAAGACTTTGGAGTAAAGCCCATGACCAGCCTGGTCCGCGCCATTCCCGCAGCCCCTTCGGCCATTGCCCTGATGCACTTCAGCAACCGTCTGACCTTTGAAACCGATTGTTCCGACGTGTACAGCAGCCAACAGGCCGGCGATGTGGATTTTGTCCTGGTGGACGTTCGAGGACCGTTAGCGTTCGAACGCGGGCATGTGCCCGGCGCGATCAACATTCCCGGACGCCTGCTCACCGCCGAGAGCCTGGCGGGTTACCCGACGTCCACCTTGTTTGTGGTTTATTGCGCCGGGCCGCACTGTAACGGTGTGCACAAGGCGGCGGTGAAGCTGGCGGCGCTGGGTTACCCGGTCAAGGAGATGATCGGCGGCGTGACCGGGTGGCTGGATGAGGGGTTGGAACTGAGTGTTGCGGTGCAGCGGCCTGCCACCACCGCTATCGGTTGCGAATGCTGATATTCAGACACCGCTGAACCATCGTGGCGAGGGAGCTTGCCCCCGCTGGGTGGCGCAGCAGCCCCGCAATCTTGGCAATTGTCGAAGATTTTTGGGAGCGCTTCGCACTCTAGCGGGAGCAAGCTCCCTCGCCACAAAAGCTCCGTTGCCACAAAGGCTCACTGGCCACAGGAGCCCGTCGATCCTTAGTTCAGCGACTGCTTGAGCACGCTGCCCACCACCCATCCAGCGTTGCCTGCAACCATTCGAACACGGCTGCATGGGCGGCGCTGTCCTGTTGCCCCCGAGGCAACGGCGACTCCTCTCCAAAGTGCGCATTGAGCATCGCCACCGACTCCGCATTCCACTCTGGATGAAACTGCAAGCCCACCCGCGTCGGCCCCACGCGATACATCTGCTGTTCACATTGATCGCTGCTGGCCAGCACTTGCGCATCAGGCGGCAAGTCGATTGCGTCTTCGTGCCACTCCAGCACCTTCAGCGTCCGGCCATCGACGAACGTCACGGTGGTCCAGCCGGTTTCGGACCGATCCATCCGCCGCACGTTTCCACCCAGACTCAGCGCCAGCAACTGCGCCCCCAGACAAATCGCAAATACCGCCGCGCCCTGATCCAGGCTGGCCGCCAGCCACTGCCGTTCTGCTTCCAGCCACGCCGGCCCGGCGTTGGATTCATAAGGTCCACCCAGCACGATCACGGGCGCCGCGCTAACCGGCGGTAACTGGCCGAGGTCGGCGCGAAAGATGTTCAGCGTCACCCCTCTGGACGCTGCCCAATTGGCAATGGCGCCTGGACCTTCGGCGGGGTGGTGCTGGATCAGATTCAAGGTGGGCATCGGTACTCTCTGTAGTTTTTGCGTGTAGGTTTTGTCTGAAAAAAGGGCTTGTCCTACAGTCCTTGCACCGCCTTGGCGCACGCTTCAAGGGCTTTGAATGGAGCAGCCACGTTTCTATAAGTATTTGTCGCTTAAAAACAATTTGCCCATTAGAAGCCATTCTAGACTGCCGGCCACTTCGATCTTCACCGACCGAAAGTCATTCGAAAGCTGCCAATAAAAGCCTCCGCACACAGGAGTTATAAATGAAGAAGCTAGTGATGTTTGGTGCCTTGGCACTGTCGATGTTGTCCCTGACCGCCGTGGCCGATGACGCCAAGCCGATCCGCATCGGTATCGAAGCCGGTTACCCGCCATTCTCGATGAAAACCCCTGACGGTAAACTCACCGGTTTCGACGTCGATATCGGCGACGCGCTGTGCGAGCAGATGAAAGTGAAGTGCACCTGGGTCGAGCAAGAATTCGATGGCCTGATCCCGGCACTGAAAGTGAAGAAAATCGACGCGATCCTGTCGTCCATGACCATCACTGACGATCGTAAGAAGAACGTCGATTTCACCATCAAGTACTACCACACCCCGGCTCGTTTCGTGATGAAGGCAGGCACCGACATCAAGGACCCGCTGACCGAACTCAAGGGCAAGAAAGTCGGTGTGCTGCGCGCCAGTACCCACGACCGCTTCGCCACCGAAGTGCTGGTTCCGGCCGGTATCAACCTGGTTCGCTACGGCTCCCAGCAGGAAGCCAACCTGGACATGGTGTCCGGTCGCGTAGACGCGCTGCTGGCCGACTCGGTCAACCTGGACGACGGTTTCCTGAAAACCGACGCCGGTAAAGGCTTCGCGTTCGTCGGCCCGACCTACGAAGACGCCAAGTACTTCGGCGGCGGCGCCGGTATCGCTGTGCGCAAGGGCGATACTGCGCTGGCCGACAAATTCAACACCGCCATCACCGAAATCCGCGCCAACGGCAAGTACAAGCAAGTGCAAGACAAGTACTTCGACTTTGACGTTTACGGCCAGTAATCACGCCGTTCAAAAAAGTGGCAACCGTTGACGCGGTTGCCATTTTTTATGCCCTCTCTGTGTTGAAATGAAATCCCTTGTGGGAGCGAGCCTGCTCGCGAAATCGGTCGTTCAGCTGCATTTATGTTGACTGACCCACCGTTTTCGCGAGCAGGCTCGCTCCCACAGGTGATTTTCGCCGTTCAGCCATTCAGGAGTGACCATGCAACGCATCGACCATCCTCTGCCCTGGAGCCACCTGGGCACCGAACGCACCCTCAGCGTGTTTCGTTACGGCGCGGGTCCTCGCAAGGTTTACATCCAGGCCAGCCTGCACGCTGACGAGTTGCCCGGTATGCGCACAGCCTGGGAGCTGAAGAAACGCCTGGCCGAACTCGAAACCCAGGGCCAGTTGCAGGGCGTGATCGAGCTGGTGCCGGTGGCCAATCCGATCGGTCTTGACCAGCACCTGCAAGGCAGCCATATGGGGCGCTTCGAGCTGGGCAGCGGCAAGAACTTCAACCGCGCCTTCGTTGAACTCAGCACCCCGGTGGCCGCATTGATTGGCGACCAGTTGGGTCAAGATGCGCAGGCCAACATCGCGCTGATTCGCCAGACCATGGGCCAAGTCCTCGACGACTTGCCGGCACCGGCTTCGCAGCTGGAAGCCATGCACCGCCTGCTGCTGCGGCACGCCTGCGAGGCTGACATCACGCTGGACCTGCATTGCGATTTCGACGCGGCCATTCATTTGTATGCGTTGCCACAACACTGGCCGCGGTGGCAATCCCTGGCCGCGCGTCTGAAGGCCGGGGTGGCGTTGCTCTGTGAAGACTCCGGCGGCAGTTCATTCGATGAGTCCTGCTCGTCGCCGTGGCTGCGCCTGGCGCGGGCCTTCCCCGAGGCGGCGATTCCCCCGGCCAATCTGGCGACGACGCTGGAACTGGGCAGCATGGGCGATACGCGAGTCGATCAGGCCCAGGCCAATTGCGAGGCGATCCTGGGGTTCCTCGCCGAGCAGGGCTTCATCACGGGCACCTGGCCTGCGGCACCCAGCGAGTGCTGTGAAGGCATGCCGTTCGAGGGCACCGAATACCTGTTTGCACCGCATCACGGTGTCGTCAGTTTTCTGCGTGATTCGGGTGAGTGGGTGGAGAAGGGCGATGCGCTGTTTGAGGTGGTTGATCCGCTGAGCGACCGCGTGACAACCGTGCGCGCCGGGACCAGCGGTGTGTTGTTTGCGATTGATCGCGGGCGGTATACGCAGCCGGGGACGTGGCAGGCGAAGGTGGCGGGGCGTGAGGTGATTCGGGTGGGGAAACTGGTTAACGACTGAGGGTTGTCGCCATTGCCAAAGGCCTCTTCGCGAGCAGGCTCGCTCCCACAGGTTTGATGTGCGACACACGTCCACTGTGGGAGCGAGCCTGCTCGCGAAGACGGCATCAACAGCGCCACAAATCCCCTTGCTGTGCGCACAGTGTTAGGCTCCCCCCGAATCCTGCACTTGTGAAGGAAGGTTTATGTTGAAGTTTCTCGCTCTGCTGACGCTGCTGGCCTCGGCCACCGTCCACGCTGAACCCCCGCTGCACACTGATCTGCCGCTCAAATACCTTGAGCAGGCCCATCCCGAGTCCCGCCACCAGCCCCTGGTGATTTTCCTCCACGGTTACGGCAGTAACGAGCAGGACCTGTTCGATATCAAGGATCAATTGCCTGCGCAATACACCTTCCTGTCAGTGCGGGCACCGATGGTGATGGAGGAGGGCAGTTACAAGTGGTTTCGCGAGAAGGGCAACGCTGCCTACAACGGTGAGACCGATGATCTGAAGGCCAGCGGCCAGGTGCTGCTGGACTTCATTGCACAGGCGGCGAAGAAGTATCACACCGAACCCGACAAGGTCTTCCTGGTGGGTTTCAGCCAGGGCGCGATCATGTCCTACGAGGTGGCGCTGCGTCATCCCGAAGCCGTTGGCGGGATTGCGGCGCTGAGCGGGCGGATTCTGCCGGTGCTGAAATCCGAACTCAAACCGGATGAAAAACGCCAGAAGCTGGCGATCTTCATCGGTCATGGCACGGCAGACAAACGCTTGCCGTACATCGACGGCACCGAGGCCAACAGCCTGTTACAGAGCCTGTTTCTCAAGCCTGAATTTCATGCCTACCCCGGTGTCGGTCACAGCATCAGTGCCACCGAAATGCAGGATTTGAGCGCCTGGTTGCAGCGCCTCAACCCTTGAAGCTTATTTGCCGCTGACGATCTGCTTGACCAGCGTCTCGTGGCCGCCGTTGTCGCTGAGGCGGGAAATCACCTGAACGATCGCCATGCGCGTGTTGGACGCGGCCATCACTGTGGTGTCGAGGGTTTTGCCGCCGCCCTGGGTGGCGGTGCTGTCGATCTGCCGCAAGCCCAGACCGGTGCCTTTCTGCGTCAGGCTTTTTTCGCTGAGTTTGGTGAAGTCCGGCAGCGCCTTGGCTTGTTCTGAGGCGAAGTCGGCCGCTGCGGAGTCGAGGAACGGACCGTCGTTATCCTTGACGTTGGCGCCACCGGGGATGGTGTTTTCAGCGGCGATTACGACGGTTTTGGTGGTCTGGTTGGTGTACATGGTGCCCGTTGCCCCGGCTGTACCGGTAGCCGCGTCGCCGGCCGGGAGCGGGTTGGCGATGAAGCCCTTGGGCAGGGTGAACTTGAACTTGCCGCCGAGCATCGAGACCACTTGCGCGGGCGCTTTATCGCTGGCGGTGGCCTTGGCGGCAGAGGCATTCAACGCCCCCAGGCTGGCGGCCGCCGTCAGTAACAGGACAACGGCTTTTTTACTCAACAATGACATTCGGAAACTCCAGGGATGATCGCGCATTCGCCGCAATCATCCCATGGAACACGATTTGTAGCAGCTGCCGAAAACCATCCTCGCCACAGTCTCAGGCCTGATTTTGCGCAAACAGTTATGACGGGTTTCTTCGTTGAACTCGACCTTGAACACCCATTTCTCCCTCAGACCCTGCGCACGCTGGGCGCCCGGGCGGGCGCTGATTTCATCGAACAGACGCTTGACGTTCGGGTCGGCCGCCAGGCCGTTCTCGCCGAGGATGTAATGCGCGTAGCCAGACGCTTCAAGTAGCAGGGCAACGTTCATCGGGTTCGGCAGCTTTACTCGTTCGGAACAATTGAACGTGTTGCGGGCGCTCTATCGCTTGCGCTCGACGTGGCGATCACCGCCCCCGCGATGATCAACACGGCAGGGATGATCAGGATCGGACCGGCCTGGCTGCGTCCCACGGCAAGCAGCAGTAACGTCGATATCAACGGTGCCAGATAGGAAAGCGCGCCCAGCGTCGCCAGACTGCCGTGTTTGGTGGCGTGGTCCCAGGCAAGAAATGCCAACCCGACCGGCCCGAGGCCAAGCACCACAATCGCGGTCCATTGGCCGGGATCAGGCAGTACCGTGGTTTCGAAGGCCAGATGGCAAATCAGACCGGACACGGCCGACATACCGCAGATCCCGCCGATGATGCTGCTGGGCACGTTGTTGAACCGTCGGTTGATCACCGAGTAACCGGCCCAGATCACCGCACAGCCGAAGGCCGCGAGATAACCGGCGATGGGCATTGATGCGCCAGCCTCCGGGCCGTGTTGTTGCATGATGAACGCGGTGCCGGCCAGCCCCAGCAGCGCGCCGAGCATTTGCCGTTTGTGCAGCTTTTCCCCGGCCGAGAACGCCGAGAGCAGCACCAGCAACAGCGGCCACAGGTAGTTGATCAGACTGGCTTCGGCCGCCGGGGCTACTTTGAGCGCGAAAAAATACAGCGCGTGATAAACGAAAATGCCCACGAACCCGGTCACCCATACCGCCCAGGGCTGTCGCCAGCTACTGAAGCCGGCGAGCCCGCGCCGACCCAGAATTACCAGGCTCGCCACAAACGCTATGCCGAAGCTCAGTGTCAGCAGTTCAAAGGGCGGAATGCCTTCGGTGAGGGTGGTCAACAGCGCGAGGCAGGACCAGAGAACTATCGCGATCACGCCAACGGCGGTGGCTGAGTGGGGGGGACGGACGAGGGACGATGCGAGACTCATGTCTGTTCCTTCAGCACGTAGCGGGCGACATCCTGGCCCTCTGGATGTGAAGGAGCTTAGCGTTTGATCGCTGATCGTCCAGTCTCGGTCGTCGAGTTGATCGGTCGCGCCAGCAAGCGCCTGGTTATGCCCAACATCCCCACGGACACCGCAACACCGAGGGCAAAGGCGCTCATGCCCATGTCGGGCAACGCCAGCGCCAACACCAGGCAAAACGCCGCGAACGAATACATGCCGGTCGCCGTCGCCCGCAGCAATGCTGCCGTAAACGCCGGGCCGCGGGTTTGCTGGGAAAACACCGCCATCACGCTGCCGAGTACCGGGAACACCGCGAGCAAACCGCTCCAGCCTTCGCCGACGGTGCTGGCGAGTAAGGTCACGGCGAGGGTGAGCAGGGCGCCGGCCATCATGCGCAGCAGCAGTCTGTCGGACTTCGGCGCCGGGCCTGTGACGATGGGTTGCACACTGGGAAACAGGTACGGCGCCGCCAGCAGCGCGGTGGCGGCCGCGATCACCGAGAACATCAGCGAGGGGGGTATCAGCGAGAGCACCACGGCCACGGCGGCCCATACCAGCAGTGAAATGGTCAACGCCCATGGCCATCCTGCCCGTTGAGCGACCTGGGCGTAGGTCACGCAGAAGGCAATCATCGCGGACATCGCCGACAACGCCGCCGTCGCTGATTGAGCGGCGAACACCTGGCCTTGTTCGATGGCAAGGAAGAACAGAATCGGCCCGACCACCACCGGCAATCCCGACAGCCAACCGGCCACGCTGGGGCCCCAGCGTTTGCCAGCCAGGGAAATCAACAAGAGGAAGCCTGGAATCACCAGCAGCTTGAGCATCAGCACGCACACGTCTCCGACCTGAGTGAGGCGCCAACGTTAGCACTGCGGACGCAGGATTGCTCTAGGAATGAGGGGGTTTTGTATACAAAACTTGCAACTCAAATAATTGTACAAAACGCAGCTTTGCGTATAAGTTTTTAACAGATGCCCATGGTGAGAAAAACGCGATGAACAGACTCCGGTTGCGCCTGTATCACGGTGTGTTGTTGCTGGGATTGTCATGCACCCAGGCCTTGGCCAATTGGCAGGAGGCATTGCCCGGCGCGCAGATCATCGGTGCCGGTGAGTTTCGGGTGTTCGGATTCGATGTCTACAACGCTCGGCTCTGGAGTGCGGCCCGGCCTTTGGCACCAGATCAGCCGTTTGCCCTGGAGCTGATCTATCAGCGCAGCATTTCCCGCGATGATTTGGTGCAGGCCAGTGTCGATGAAATCAAGCGGTTGTCCGGCGCCTCGGTCAGCACCGAGCAACTCGAGCGCTGGAAGGTGCAGATGCAACAGTCGTTCGTCGACGTAAAAGCCGGCATGCGCATTACCGGCGTTTATTTGCCGGGGCAGGGCGCGCGGTTCTTTGTCGGCCAGCAGCCGCAACACGAAGTGAAAGACCCGCAATTCGCCCGGGCCTTTTTCGATATCTGGCTCGACCCACGTACACGTAATCCGGAGTTGCGCCAGCAGTTGCTGGGCAGCGCCAAGCCTTGAGGTGCATGACATGTTGAAAAATCTGCTGCTGGTGTTGTGCGTCTGCCTGGCGGGTTGCAGCGTCGATGTGCAGCATTACAGCGAGCAAAACCCCAAGCTCGATCTACCCGGGTTCTTCGTCGGGCGAGTGGATGGCTGGGGAATGTTCCAGAAGCGCTCGGGCGAGGTGGTCAAACGCTTTCATGTGCTGATCAACAGCCGAATGGACGGTCAGAACCTGATCATGCATGAAGCCTTTACCTACAGCGACGGCACGAAGCAGACCCGTGTCTGGACGTTGTACCCGGACGGCCCTGGCCGTTGGCGCGGTACGGCCGGCGATGTGGTCGGCGAGTCTCGCGGTGAGGTCGCCGGCAACGCGCTGCACTGGCGCTATGAACTGAGCCTGCCGGTGGACGACAAGGTCTACCAGGTGCATTTCGACGACTGGATGTACTTGCTGGACGAAAACACCATGGCCAATCGCTCCGCCATGACCAAGTTCGGTGTTGAATTGGGCCAGGTGACCTTGTTCTTCCGCCGCCACGGCGCCTGATACCCGGGCATTTGCCCCTTGGGCGCAGGGGCTGAAACGTCTAAGCTGCGCTTTTCCACCTGTCGACGGATGTGTCCGTGAAATTCAGTTTGCCCAAGGTTGGCACTGCGCCATTTTGCCCGCCGGAAGTGGCGGGCAGCGTTGCAGTTGATCCCAACGCTTCATTTTTCAAACGCATGCTGCGCTTTGCCGGTCCTGGCTTGCTGGTGTCCATCGGCTACATGGACCCGGGCAACTGGGCGACCGCCATCGAGGCCGGTTCGCGTTTTGGTTACAGCCTGTTGTTCGTGGTGCTGCTGGCGAGTCTGGCGGGGATGGTGGTGCAGTGTCTGTGTTCGCGCCTGGGCATCGCCACCGGCCGCGATCTGGCGCAGCTGTCCCGGGAGCGCTACAGCACACGGACCGCGCGGACTCAATGGGTGCTGGCGGAAATCTCGATCATCGCCACCGATCTGGCGGAAGTGCTCGGTTGCGCACTGGCCTTTCACTTGCTGCTGGGCTGTTCGCTGACTGTCGGCATCGCGCTGACCGCGTTTGACACGCTGCTGGTGCTGGCCCTGCAAAACCGTGGTTTCCGCCGCCTGGAAGCGATCATGCTGGTGCTGGTGAGCACCATCGGCGTGTGCTTCTTCGTCGAGTTGCTGCTGATCAAACCGTACTGGCCGGACGTCGCCCGTGGGTTTACGCCGTCCCTGTCTGCCATTGGCGATGCCGCGCCGCTGTACCTGGCCATTGGCATCCTCGGGGCCACGGTGATGCCGCATAACTTGTACCTGCACACCTCGATCGTACAGACCCGAATGATCGGCAAGGACCTGGCCAGCAAGCAGGACGCGGTCAAACTGGCGCGGATCGATACCATTGGCTCTCTGGCGTTGGCGCTGCTGGTCAATGCGGCGATCCTGATCCTCGCCGCGGCGGCCTTTCATCAGAGCGGGCATACCGATGTGGTGGACATCCAGGACGCCTATCACTTGCTCGACCCGCTGGTGGGCGGCGCCTTGGCCAGTGTGTTGTTTGGCGTGGCCTTGCTGGCGTCCGGGCAGAGCTCGACGTTTACCGGGACCATCGCGGGTCAGGTGATCATGGAAGGCTATCTGAACCTGCGGATCCCGTGCTGGCAACGACGGCTGATTACCCGGGGGCTGGCGTTGATCCCGGCGTTCATCGGCGTCTGGCTGATGGGTGACAATGCGATCGGCAAGTTGCTGGTGTTGAGTCAGGTGGTGTTGAGTCTGCAGTTGCCGTTTGCGTTGTACCCGCTGATTCGCATGACCAACGATCACAAATTGATGGGACCGTTTGTGAATCGCTGGCCGACGCGGGTGTTGGCGTGGGGGGTGTTTGGGGTGATCAGTGGGGCGAATAGCTGGTTGATCTTCCAATTTTTGGGGTGACTGGGCTGGCCTCATCGCGAGCAGGCTCGCTCCCACAGTGGATCTGCGGTGAACACAAAACCCTGTGGGAGCGAGCCTGCTCGCGATGAACGATAACGCGGTTTTCCGGACGGCCCGTTGCCCACGCTCAACCTGGTGAAATTTGCCTGAAGGCTGGGGCAAAAAAGAACCCGGTGCTTCTGATGACTGTCAGTCCATACAGATACTGACTGTGGCGAGGGAGCTTGCTCCCGCTCGAGCGCGAAGCGCTCGCAAAATCTTCGACAATTGCCGGGATTTTGGGGCTGCTTCGCAACCCAGCGGGAGCAAGCTCCCTCGCCACAAAAGCCTGCAACGCAGGAACACCGGGGGTGTTACCAGACCGCGCGGTTCTTCGTGGGTCCCCGCGCAGTCTGTTGAACGCTTTACGCCCGTTCGATCGCCAAAGCCACGCCCTGACCACCACCAATGCACAAGGTGGCGAGGCCTTTCTTGGCGTCGCGCTTGATCATTTCGTGCAGCAGGGTCACCAGCACCCGGCAGCCCGACGCACCGATCGGGTGACCGAGGGCGATGGCGCCGCCGTTGACGTTGACCTTTTTCAAGTCCCATTCCAGGTCCTTGGCCACCGCCAGGGATTGCGCGGCGAAGGCTTCGTTGGCCTCGATCAGGTCCAATTGGTCGATGGACCAGCCAGCCTTGCTCAGGCAACGGCGCGTGGCCGAGACCGGGCCGATGCCCATGATTGCCGGGTCGACGCCCGCGTTGGCGTAAGCGGCGATTTTCGCCAGCACTGGAAGACCCAGGGCCTTGGCTTTGTCGGCGCTCATCAGGATCACGGCGGCAGCACCGTCGTTCAGGGACGAGGCGTTACCGGCAGTCACCGAACCGTCCTTCTTGAAGGCCGGTTTCAGTTTGCCCAGCGCTTCAGCGGTGGTGCCGGCACGCGGTTGCTCATCGGTGGCAAAGGACAGCGGATCGCCCTTGCGCTGCGGGATCAGAATCGGTGTGATCTCATCGACAAAACGCCCGGCTTCGATGGCAGCCGTGGCTTTCTGCTGCGAGGCCGCGGCGAAGGCGTCCTGTTGCTCGCGGGTCAGGTTGTACTTGTCCGCCAGGTTCTCGGCGGTGATGCCCATGTGGTAATCGTTGAACGCATCCCACAGGCCGTCGCTGATCATGGTGTCGACGATTTGCGCGTGACCCATGCGCAGGCCAGTGCGGGCTCCGGGCATGACGTAGTTGGACAGGCTCATGTTTTCCTGGCCGCCGGCAATGATCACCTCGGCGTCGCCGCAGCGGATCGCCTGAGTGGCCAGGTGCAAAGCTTTCAAACCCGAGCCGCAGACCTTGTTCAGGGTCATCGCCGGCACGGTAAACGGCAGGCCGGCCTTGATCGCGGACTGGCGCGCCGGGTTCTGCCCGGCACCGGCGGTCAACACCTGGCCCATGATCACTTCATCGACTTCAGCAACGTCCAGGCCGGTTTGCGCCAGCAGCTGACGGATCACCGCGGCACCGAGGTCAATGGCGGACACATTGGCCAGCGAGCCCTGGAAACTGCCGATGGCGGTTCGGGTGGCGGCAACAATAACGACGTCTTGCATGGAAGAATTCCTCACTGGGCAGCGAACTGCATTTCCGGAACGTGATCCGGCACGATCAGTTTACCGGCGGTCTTGGCGACAATCTCTTCGACGCTGACGCCCGGCGCACGTTCTTTGAGAATGAACGCGCCATTTTCGATTTCAAGGTAAGCGAGGTCGGTCAGCACACGCTTGATGCACCCGGCGCCGGTCAGCGGCAGGCTGCATTTGGACAGAAGCTTGGACTCACCGTCCTTGGACGCGTGGGTCATGATGACGATGATGTTGTCCGCGCCGGCGACCAGGTCCATGGCGCCGCCCATGCCCTTGACCAGTTTGCCGGGGATCATCCACGAGGCGATGTTGCCTTGCACGTCGACTTCAAAGGCGCCCAGCACGGTCAGGTCGACATGACCCCCGCGAATCATCGCGAAGGACTCGGCCGATGAGAAGATCGACGCGCCGATACGCGCGGTCACCGTTTGTTTGCCGGCGTTGATCATGTCGGCATCGATGGTTTCTTCAGTAGGAAAGGGGCCCATGCCGAGCAGGCCGTTTTCCGACTGCAGCATGACTTCCATGCCTTCAGGGATGTAGTTGGCAACGAGGGTCGGAATGCCGATGCCCAGGTTCACGTAAAAGCCGTCCTGCATTTCGCGGGCGACGCGTTGAGCCATTTGTTCGCGGGAAAGTGCCATTGTTATTTTTCCTTCAGGTCCGGGGGCTGGGGATCACTTACGCACGGTGCGCTGTTCGATGCGCTTCTCGAACGTGCCGCAAATGACTCGGTCGACGTAGATGCCAGGGGTGTGGATCTGCGACGGTTCCAGCTCGCCGGGTTCGACGATTTCTTCGACTTCGACCACGGTGATCTTGCCGGCAGTGGCGGCCAGCGGGTTGAAGTTCTGGGCGGTGTGGCGATAGATCACGTTGCCGAAGTGGTCGGCTTTCCAGCCTTTGACGATGGCGAAGTCACCAGTGATGGATTCTTCCATCAGGTACTTGCGGCCATGGAATTCGCGCACTTCCTTGCCATCGGCAACCGGAGTGCCAACGCCGGTGGCGGTGAAGAAAGCGGGGATGCCGGCACCGCCAGCGCGCATTTTTTCGGCGAGGGTGCCTTGCGGGGTCAGGACGACTTCGATTTCGCCTTTGAGCAGTTGGTCTTCGAACAGTTTGTTCTCACCGACGTAGGAGGCCACCACTTTTCGAATCTGCCGGTCTTCCAGCAACACGCCGAGGCCGAAACCATCGACGCCGCAATTGTTGGAAACCACGGTGAGGTCACGGGTGCCCTTGCGCTTGATCTCGGCGATCAGGTTTTCCGGGATTCCGCACAGGCCGAAGCCGCCGGCGATCACAGTCATGCCGTCTTCAAGACCTGCCAGAGCTTCCTCATAGGAACTCACGCGCTTGTCGAAACCTGCCATATGCACCTCTTTTATTCTTTGTGGGCGGCTGGCTAGCCGTATGGGGTAGGAGTGTCTCGCTGGATGATTTATTTGTTAAGTTGATTTTTAAGGTTGATTGATAGATAAAACTCACCAATCACTTATCTTTAATACGTTGGAGCCCGCGCCCATGACAGTCAAGCAGATCCGCGCATTCCTGGCCGTGGCCCAGAGCCTGAGTTTCGCCGTGGCCTGCGAGCGGTTGCACCTGTCGCAATCGGCCTTGAGCCTGACCATCAAAGCGCTGGAGGAGGGGCTGGGCGGCCGGCTATTCACCCGCAACACACGTAATGTGGCGTTGACGGCGGAAGGCGAATCCCTGGTGCCCCTGGCTCGCCGGCTGATTGCGGACTGGGACAACGCCGAGGATGAACTGCGCCAGCGTTTCACCCTCCAGCGCGGGCGCGTGACCCTGGCGGCAATGCCGTCGTTTGCTGGCAATCTGCTGCCGCCGATCCTCAAGACTTTTCGCGCCCGTTATCCCAAGGTCAACGTCACGGTGAACGACGTGATCAACGAGCAAGTGCTGGAAATGGTGCGCGACCGGCAGGTGGAGCTGGGGGTGGCGTTTGAGCCGTCGCAGAGTTCATCGCTGGCATTCACGCCGTTGTATATGGACCGTTTCGTTGCCGTGGTGCCGGACGACTCTCCCTTGGCGCAACGGCACGACATTGATTGGCAGACGTTGCTCCAGGAACCGTTCATTACCTTGCAGCGTCCGTCGACGGTACGGGTGATGCTGGAAGAACACTTGCAGGCCCGGGGGATGAAATTGCCGGTGGAGTTTGAAAGCCATCAGTTGGCGACAGTCGGAAGGATGGTGGCCAGCGGATTGGGCGTCAGCGCCGTGCCAGCCCTGTGCGCCGGGCAGATGCGCGAGTTGGGCGCACGGTGCATTACCTTGCGCGACCCGGTGGTGGAGCGGGCGATCGGGGTGCTGACCAAGCCAGGAGTGGAACTGTCGGCGGCGGCGCAGGCGTTGTTCGATATCCTCAAAGCCGAGAATCTGGGCGAGCGAGTGTCCATGCCCTGATCACAATCCCCTGTAGGCGCGAGGCTTGCCCGCGAAAAGGCCGGCACCTTCAACATTGAAGTCGACTGACACGACGCCTTCGCGAGCCAGCTTCGCTCCTACAGGGGTTTAGGGTGAACAGGGGGAGAGGTGCTGTGCCAGCAAGGGCAACAGCTGTTCGCACGAGGCCTCAATCTTCATGTCCAGGAGGTCATCTGCCCGGGTCTTGCCCAGATTGATCGCCATCAACGGCTTGCCCTGATCCGCCACCACCCGGCACAAGCGAAACGCCGAATACGCCATCAACGAAGAGCCCACCACCAGCAATCCCGCCGCCTGTTCCACCGCCGCAATGGCCTTGGCCGCCGTCACCTGCGCGACGTTCTCGCCAAAAAACACCACGTCCGGCTTCATCCGCTCACCCGCGCAATGCGGGCAGTGCGGCACCTGGAACCGCGCCTCGAACGCCGGATCCAGCAACGTGTCGCCATCCGGCGCCTGCACCGCATCGACCCCGGCCAGATAGGGATTCTGCGCCTCCATCAGGTGCTGGATCGAATCCCGCTCGCTGCGCTGTCCGCAGTCCAGGCACAGCACCCGGTGCAAGCTGCCGTGAAGTTCGATCACATCATGGCTGCCGGCCTGATCGTGCAAGGTGTCGACGTTCTGAGTGATAAGCCCGCTGATCTGCCGGCTGCTTTGCAGACTGGCCAGGGCTTCGTGGGCCACGTTCGGTTGAGCCTGGCGCACGCGCGGCCAGCCGAGCATCGCCCGCGCCCAATAGCGGCGCCGTGATTCCGGGGCCGACAGGAACTCCTGATACATCATCGGTTGCCGGCCACGCCGAACGCCCTCGTTGTCGCGGTAGTCTGGAATGCCCGACGGGGTGCTGATGCCGGCGCCGGTCAGGACCATGAACGGCTGCTCGGCCATCAGCTGCTGGAGCCGGTCGAGTTGTTCGCGGATGCGGCGGTCAAGCATGTTCAACACTCCGGGTATCTTGAGTGTTTGCAGCGTAGCACTTGCCAACCTGCCGAATGCGAGCCCGTGAGCGGCGTGGTTATTTTCGTGCCTCCAGAATCAGGTTGAACGGCGTTTCCGTGGCCCGCCGGAAAGTCTTGAACCCCGCTTCGGTGAAGACCTTGCGCAACCGCGCTTCACCCGCCTGAGCGCCGAGCCCAAGGCCGACTTCCTGGGACAGCGAGTTCGGCGTGCAAATGAAGGTCGAGGCGGCGTAGAACAGCCGGCCAACCGGGGTGACGTTGTCGTCCAGCGAATCGTTGGCGAACGGTTCCACCAGCAGCACCGTGCCGTCTGGTTTCAGAGCGTCATAGGCGTGTTTCGCCGCGCCCACCGGGTCGCCCATGTCGTGCAGGCAGTCGAAATAGCAGATCAGGTCATAGTCGTCGCCGGGGAAGCTTTTCGCCGTGCCCTGAAAGAACCGCGCACGCCCGGACACGCCACCTTCTTCGGCGCGCTGGGTCGCGACGGTGACGGACGGTGCGTGGTAGTCGAAGCCGACGAACCGCGAGTCCGGGAACGCCTGGGCCATGATCACCGTGGAGGCGCCGTGTCCGCAGCCGATGTCGGCGACTTTGGCGCCCGCCTGTAATTTGGCGACCACGCCTTCCAGGGCCGGCAGCCACTCGGCGATCAGGTGCGCTTTGTACCCTGGGCGGAAGAACCGCTCCGTGCCGCTGAACATGCACGGATGGTGATCGCCCCAGGCCAGGGCGCCGTTGCCGCGCATGGCGTTGACCAGTTTGTCCTTGTCATGGAAAAACGACGCGACCACCCCGATACCGCCGGCGATATAGACCGGCGAATCTTCGATCGCCAGCGCCAGGGCTTGCTCTTCGGGCAGGCGGAACTGGCCGCCCTCGTGTTCCATGTAGCCGGAAGCGGCGTGGGCGCTGAGCCATTCGCGCAGCAGGCGGGGGTTGCAGCCGGTCTTGTCGGCGAGTGCTTCAGGGGTGATCGGCTGACTGTCGGCCATGGCCCGGTACAGGCCGAGCTCTTCGCCGAGGATGACGTTGGCAAGCATCGCCGCGCCGCCCATGTCGTTCACCAGTTTGCCCATGAAGTCATTGAGTCTGGCCTCGTCCATCACATGTGCTCCTTCAGCAGGATCACGGTCCAGAGGCCTTGTTTATCGAGGCGTACACCTCTGGGCGGTGGTCGTGGGAATGAACGGGACGCTGTGCACGTCCCGCGTGCAGTAAGTTTAGTCCGAGCCCCGTGCGCGGCGGCCTGAAGCGACGAAAGCGCCATTCCCCTGGCCGACACAAATCCCCTGTAGGAGCGAGGCTTGCCCGCGAAGTCGCCGTGTCAGTCGACAAAAGTATTGCCTGACACTCCGTCTTCGCGGGCAAGCCTCGCTCCTACAAGGATTGGCGATGTGTATCGCACTGTATCCAGCCGCCGTCCCGATACATTCCACTTCATTCGCGGCTCCCACCGAACACAGACCAGATACAAACCTGCGATGAACTGTAAAGGCTACCCAGCGCCCGAAATCCGGGGCTGTCGAGGCACTTTTCAGGGTCGTCGCAACAGACGGCCGTCTTTGCTCGTGACTCCGTGAAGGGAACAATAATGACCACGCTCGTGCCTGAAACCGACCTGAAATCCGCTCCCGTCAACCATCTGCGCGTCGATCAGTACACCAACGGTCTCATTGGCCCCAGCCAGCCGATGCTCGGCCCGCTCGCCGACGGCGGCACCCTGATCACCGGCACACCGCCGGGTTGCTGGGGCCCGATGATCACGCCCGCCTTCGAGGGCGGCCACGAAGTGACGCAACCGGTGGCCATCGCTGGCGCGGAAATCGGCGACGCCGTGGCGATCAAGATCAAGAGCATGCGCGTCACCTCGCTGGCGACGTCGTCCGGGGTCATGAGCTTCGTTGAGGGGCGCTACAACGGCGACCCGTTTGTCGCCAAATTTTGCTCCAAATGCGGCACCGACCACCCGGCCAGTCATGTCGAAGGCATTGGCGAGGAGTCGATTCGCTGTAACAACTGCGGCGCCGAGGTCAGTGCGTTTCGCTTCAGCCATGGCTACGTGATCGTGTTCGATGCACAGAATCAGGTCAGCCTGACCGTCAACCAGGACGTCGCCAACCGACTGGCCGGCAATGCCTCTGAAATGTCGGCGCTGCCGGAATTCGCCGCCCAGCATTCGATCCTGTCTCTGGCCCGTGCCGACATCCCCGGAGTTGCCGCGCACATGCGCCCGTTCCTCGGCAACATCGGCACCACGCCGTCCCGTGACTTGCCCGATTCGCACAACTGCGCCGATTTCGGCCAATACCTGATCAACGCCCCACACCGTTTCGGCATGACCCGCGAAGAGCTGCACGCGGCCAAGACCGACGGCCACATGGACACCAACTCGATCCGCGAAGGCTGCGTGTTGATCTGCCCGGTGAAAGTGCCGGGGGCCGGTGTGTACATGGGTGACATGCACGCCCAGCAAGGCAACGGCGAGATCGCAGGGCACGCCACCGACTGCTCCGGGGAAACCGAAGTGGTGGTGCAAGTGGTGAAGAACCTGACCCTGGACGGGCCGATCCTCCTGCAAAACCTCGACGATCTGCCGCCGATGGCCCGGCCCATGAATGGCCAACAACGGCAGAAAGTCCGCGAACTGGGCGAGCGCTGGGGTCAGCATGAAATCGAGCAGAGCGGGCCGATCACCTTTATCGGCAGCGGCGAGAACCTCAACGTCGCCGTCGAGAACGGCTTGAAACGTGCCGCTTCGGTCACCGGTTTGCCGTATGACGAAGTGCTCAACCGCGCGACCATCACCGGCTCGATCGACATCAGCCGCCTGCCGGGCACCGTGCGCGTGACCTTCCTGTGCCCGATGAACGTGCTCGATCGCATCGGCATCGGCCATCTGGTACGCGAGAAATACGACCTGGCGTAACGCCTGCCGAAGGGTCTGTACCGGAGTGTGTACAGGCCCGTCGGCGATACAACCGCCACGATGTTCTGCCGAACCGGAACACAGCCCCGATACATCGCTTCGGTTAACTGTGACTCCGTACTGGCAACCCTTGAGATCGACACCATGCAGACCCCCATCACCTCAGCGAAAGCGACCGTCGGGCTTGGCTTGCGTCGCGGATTAATGAAGGACCTCCAGGCCGCCCGTACCGGCGATTTCGATTTCCTGGAAGTTGCGCCGGAAAACTGGATCGGCATCGGCGGCGCCCATGGCCATGCGCTGCGGGCCCTGGCCGAGCGTTTTCCGTTGTCTTGCCACGGCTTGTCGCTGTCGCTGGGTGGGCCGGCACCGCTGGACGTCGGTTTTTTGCAGGAAGTGCGGGTGTTCCTCGATCACTACAACGTGCCGCTGTACAGCGAGCACCTGAGCTATTGCAGCGATGACGGTCACCTTTACGACCTGTTGCCGTTGCCGTTTACCGAAGAAGCGGTGCACCACGTGTCCGCGCGAATTCGCCAGGTCCAGGACATTCTTGGCCGGCGTCTGGCGGTGGAAAACGTCTCCTACTACGCCGCGCCCCAGCAGGATATGGACGAAGTGACCTTCACCAACGCGGTCCTGCGTGAAGCCGATTGTGACCTGTTGCTGGACGTCAACAATGTCTACGTCAACTCGATCAACCATGGCTTCGATCCGCAGACCTTTCTGGCCGGCATCGATTCGGGCCGGGTGGTGGCGATGCACGTGGCCGGGCACTTCGATGAGTCCGACACGTTGAAAATCGACACCCATGGCGCGTCGGTGAAACCGGTGGTCTGGTCGTTGCTGGCCCAGGCCTACGCCCGGTTTGGCGCACAGCCGACATTGCTGGAGCGGGATTTCAACTTCCCCGCATTCACTGAACTGGTGACTGAATTGCAGACTATTCGTCGCTTGCAGGCCGAGGGGGTGAACCGTGGATAAGCCAGGCCTGTTTGACCAGCAAAACACATTGGGTCTGTACCTGCGTGACCCGGACCATTGCGCGCCGCCAGCCGGGATGGATGTGGCGCGGGCACAGGTTTACCGCGACCTGATTTTTTCCAACCTGTCGTTGTTGCTCAGCGGGACCTTTCCGGTGCTGATCAAGATTCTCGGTGATGAGCGCTGGCGTTCGCTGGTACGGATCTTCCTGCGGGACTGTCGTGCGCGTACCCCGAAATTCGGCGAAATCGCCCAGGAGTTTGTCGAGTTCCTGGCCTCGGAACCGAGTGCATTGAGCGAAGGTGTGTGGCCTCCGTTCATGGTGGAGCTGGCGCATTACGAGTGGGTCGAAATGGCGTTGCAACAGTCCGAAGCGGAGCCGTTGCCGCCGAGTGATGTGGCGTTGATTCTGGAGCGACCGTTGCAGGTGTCACCGTTGGCGTGGCCGTTGGCTTATGCCTGGCCGGTGCAGTTGGTGGGGCCGGATCATCAACCGGAAGCGCCACCGGTTCAACCGACTTTGCTGCTGGTGCGTCGAGCCGAGGACTGGAGTGTGAAATTTTCCGAGCTGAGCCCCCTGGCGTGGCGGTTGTTGCAGCGGATCGAGGCATTTCCCGAGCTGGATGGGCAGGCGCAGTTGGAAGGGTTGGCGGTAGAGGCGGGGGCTGCCGGCTCGTCAGCGTTCATGGAGAGCGGGGCGGCGTTGTTGCGGCAGATGCATGGCGAAGGGGTGATTGGGTTTGCATGATCGTTCCCATGCTCTGCGTGGGAATGCCTCACCGGTCGCTCCGCGCCCGCGTCAGGGACGCGGAGCGTCCCGGGCTGCATTCCCACGCAGAGCGTGGGAACGATCACTGACAGGGGGTGGTGTCTATTTTATGGGGCGGAAAAGAAATACCGCGTCAGGTGAAAGAAAATCGGCGCCGCGAAGCAGATCGAATCCATCCGATCCAGCATGCCGCCATGCCCTTTGATCATGGTTCCCCAATCCTTGGCGCTCAGGCTGCGCTTGATGGCGGACATGACCAGCCCACCGAGAAAACCCATCACCACGATCACCAGCGACATCAGCAGCGATTGCCAGAAACTGAACGGGGTCATCCAGAACATGCACCCGCCAATCAACGTGGCCGACAGACCGCCACCGACCAAGCCTTCCACCGTTTTCGACGGACTCACCAGCGGCGCAACTTTGTGCTTGCCCAATAGTTTGCCGAACACGTACTGCAACACGTCACTCAGTTGCACGACGAACACGAGATAGAACAGCAGTAGCGCGTTCTGCCCCTTGAAACCTTCCAGGTCCAGCAGCAACAGGGCCGGCGCGTGGCTGATGCAGTAGACGCAAATCATCACCCCCCACTGAATCTTGGCCGCCCGTTCCAGAAAAGCGTCGGTGTCCTGGCTCAGCACCGCAATCGCCGGCAACAGCAGGAACGCGTACACCGGAATCAACAGGGTGAACAGCGAATACCAGTGCGTGCCGATCAGCACGTATTGCAGCGGGATCAGAATGAAGAACGCCGAAAACAGCGCGTTATGGTCGCCCAGCCGGGTCGGCGTCAGGGTAATGAACTCCCGGAGCGCGAACAGCGAAATGAAGCCGAACAGAATAACCGTCGCGTTCCCGCCCAGCAGGTAGGACACGAAGAAGATGATGACCATGCCCCACCAGGCATTCACCCGCTGGTTGAGGTTCTCGATGGTCGACATCGAGCTTTCTGTTTTGGCGCGCTTCGCCAGAATCCGGCCGATGACCGAAGCGATTGCCAGCAGGACGGCAATGGCGCCGAAGAACCACAAGAACTTTTCGTCAAGATTCATTCCGACAACCTCACAATCGCTTCACGCGCCCGATCCAGAAACACCTGTTTTTCCTCGCCACTGATCCGTGGCAGCGGGTCGCCAATACGGATCGTGCAGATGATGGGCAGCGGGACGTGTTTGCCTTTCGGCATGGAGCGATGCAGGTTTTCCAGGTAGATGGGCACCAGATCCACCTCGGGGAATGTCTCGGCCAAACGGTACAGCCCTGATTTGAAAGGACCGGGCAACGCCTCGCTGCCTCGGGTGCCTTCCGGAAAGATGATGATCGAATGGCCGGCCCGCACCACGTCGAAAATCGGCTCCAGCACGTTAACGCCGGGCGCCGGATTTCGCTCGATCAGCACTGCGTTCAGGCCTTTTTGCGAGATGTACGACAGAAATTTGTTCTTTCCCCAGTAATCCGCAGCGGCGACCGGTTTCACGTTCACCCGGGCTTCCGGGGGCAGCGCCGCGATGATTGCCAGGGTGTCCATGTGGCTGGAGTGATTGGCGAAATAGATGCGCTGGCGTGTCAGGTCCGGCGGGCTTTCCCATCGGGCGGTGACGCCGATCAGGAAGCGAAGAACAGAAATCAGCGCGTTACTGATCCACATGAGCATTCCCCTTGAGCTGGCGCGAGATGGCCAGCGTGCGCGTGACGCAGGTCGCGGCTGAACCGACAGCGATGACGACCAGCGCGATCAACAGCACGTAGTGAGTGCCATAAACGCTGGCTTCGACGGCATTCAACAGAAGGGCCACAGTCATCACGGCCATTCGATGCTGCTTGGCCATTGGGCCGATGAAACTTTGCTTCAGGCCAATCGAACCGCCGAACACCCTGACATACGCCGTCAGTGCCGCGGCCAGCGCCGCGAACCAGCCGAGATCGGCGTAGCCGATGGCATACCCCAGCGCGACGATCAGCAGGCTGTCGGCAATGCGGTCGGGGAATTCGTTGTAGAGGCTGCCGATGTCGGATTTCTTGCCGCCCTCGATCGCCACCATGCCGTCGAAGAGGTTGCACAGCAGGCGCAATTGAATGCCGACGGTGCAGAGGATCGAGCCGATGAGCCCGTTATCGAGATTCAGTGCCACCGCCCCGGCGAGCGCGAAGGCGATGCTGGCGACGGAGATCTGATTGGGGGAGATGTCTCGTTTCACCAGAAGGTCGGTGATGTATTTCGCCCAGCCCGCAGAGCGCGTCTTGATGGGCCTTCGGTTGTCATCCATTTTGCCAATATCCATATAAGTGTCGGTTGCTATCAGGGCATCGCCGTCGGCTGCTGCACGACGGTGTCCGACAATATAAAGGCTTTCCTTGGCCTTTGTGTCTGTTTACTGACTGCCAGGTCGAAGCGGCAACTTCAACTCCGCACACAACCCGCCGCCCTCACGATTGCTCAACGTCAACGATCCCCCGAGCGCCAACGCCAATTGCTGCGCGATCGCCAGCCCCAACCCTGTGCCGCCGGTGCTGCGATTGCGCGAATTCTCAACCCGATAAAACGGTTCCATCACATGGGTCAGTTCCTCTTCGGCAATGCCCGGTCCGCGATCCATGATCTTCACCGAGAGGCCGCCGTTTTTCGCTTCCACCCACAGCTCGGCGGCGCCGGCGAACTTCAGAGCGTTATCCGTCAGGTTTACCAGTACCCGCCGCAAGGCATGGGGCCGGGTGTCGATCACCGCGCCACTTTTGCCACCCAATGTCACGTCTTTGCCCACGTCCTGGTAGTCGAACACCAGGCTGTCGAGGAATGAATCGAGGTCGGTGCGGCGGCTTTCTTCGGTGGCGCCGTGAACGCTGCGGGCATAGGCCACGCCTTCGCGCACCAGGTGCTCCATCTCACTGAGATCGCTCCACAGTTTGTCTTTTTCGCTGCAGTCGTCCATGAATTCGGCGCGCAGTTTCATGCGGGTGATCGGGGTTTGCAGGTCGTGGGAAATCGCCGCCAGCAGTTGCATGCGCTCTTTCAAGTACGCGGCGATGCGTGCCTGCATCGAATTGAAGGCGATGGCGGCGTGGGCGACTTCGGTCGGGCCTTTTTCGTCCAGGTGCACCGCGTGGGTGTTGGGATCAAGGTTGTCCACGGCCTCGGCAAGGCGGGTGAGGGGGCGGATGGCGATTCTCACCGCCAGCCAGGTGCAGAGGATCATCAGCGCCAACTGGCCCAGCAGAACGATGGGCAACCACGGCGACAACGGCACCATTGATGGCCTGACGTCGATGGTCACCGGGCTGCCGTCCGCGAGTTTCAGGTGCACCTGAAAGTGTTTCTGTTCGCCGGGAATGTCCGTCACGGTCATCGGGTAATCCTTGCCGATGGCGTCCTTGATCGATGTCATCGCGATGGGCGTGTCGCTCATGGCCACGCCCGGCGAACCTTCGTCGAGCAAATAACGGTAGTTGCGGCGGTTCAGTTGTTGCAGCCAACCCATGCGTTCTTCGGCTGGCAAGCGGTCAAGAATGGCGATGGAGGTCGAGACGTCGGTTTCCAGATTGCCAAGCATGGTGTTTTTTGCGCTTTCATAACGCTCGTAATACTGCGCGCCAAAGGACAGCGCCTGCGCCAGGATCAGGCCAATCAGAAAGATCAGCGAGAGGCGCGAGGCCAGGGTGCGGGGCCAACGAAGGGTGAGGTTCATGACGGCGCACCGAGCACTTCCACCGGCAGGGAAAAGACGTAGCCCTCACTGCGCACGGTTTTGATGTAGGCCGGTTCGCGGGCATCGTCCAGTAAGCGCTGGCGCAAGCGGCTGACCAGCAAATCGATGGAGCGGTCAAACAGATCGGCGTCGCGGCCCTGGGTCAGATTGAGCAACTGGTCGCGATTGAGCACCCGCTGCGGGTGATCGAGGAACACCCGCAGCAATCGGTATTCCGCACCGCTGAGCGCGACCATGGTGCCGTCTTCGTCCAGCAGGTGCCGGGCCGACGTGTCCAGGCGCCAGCGCCCGAACGCCAGCAGGCGACCGCTTTCGGTGACCACCAGGTTTGGCGGCAGCATCCGCGTGCGGCGCAGTACGGCGTTGATTCGCGCGAGCAGTTCACGGGCGGCGAACGGCTTGACCAGGTAATCGTCGGCGCCCATTTCCAGGCCGATGATGCGGTCGGTTTCGTCGTTGCGGGCAGTGAGCATCAGCACCGGCGTGGCCTTGTGTTTGCCGGCGCGCAACTCGCGGCAGAGCATCAGGCCGTCGTCGCCCGGCATCATGATGTCGAGCACGATCAGGTCCACCGGCGTGGACTCAAGGAAGCTGCGCATCTGGCGTCCATCGGCGACGACCGTGGTGCGCAGGCCGTTCTTCTTGAGGTAGTTGCCTACCAGTTCCCGGATCTCGCGGTCATCGTCCACGATGAGAATGTGATCGACGTGTTCCATGGGGGCCAAGCCTCTATCAATGGGGGATGTTGCGCAGTCTATCGGGCCTTGGCCCGCTCGCCCGCAGCCCTTTGTATTGCAGTGTATCTGGCGTAGCGACGGATACATGCAAAGGCAAAAATGCGGTTTTCCAGGGGTTTTGTATCGCTCTGTATCAGGGGCCGGCTTTGATACGTACCGATTTACACGCGGCTGTTTTCGACACAGACGAGATACCTCGCGAGCTTCTAATGGGTTCCATCGAGGCAACCCACACCGCCTCTGCTCAATCGAACGACCTACCCATTGAAGCCTTGAGGAAACCGCCATGAACACCAAAGCCATCTACGCCGCTTGCCTGTTTGCCGCCCTGAACATCTGCACCTTGTCGGCCCGCGCCGAAGCCGCCGATGTCAGCGCCAAAACCTACACCTACGGCACCCACCTGGACATCAAGAAAGTGCTGTCGTTGAAAGAAGACGCCGCGCCTTCCTGCGGGGTTGTGAATGCCCAGCTGACCTACCTCGATTCCCAGCACAAAACCCAGGTGCTGGATTACCGCAAATTTGCTGACGGCTGCAACGCGGACAACTGAGTCCTTCGCTGAGCGATTGCCACCCCCCTTTGAAACAGGAAGAACACCATGAACAACGTCACCCGCTTTTTGACCGCTGTTGCTTTCTCCGCAGCCGGCGCGGCTGCCCATGCCAATGCCGCTGTTGAACAGAAAAGCTGTGGCAGTGCGACCTGCTTCCAGCTGACGCCGGTGGCCGAGCAGGGCGCTCATGCCTTCCTCGCACAGGACGGCTCGAGCCGCACGCCTCAAGGTCAGCTACAGGAAAACCAGAAGGCCTGATGCCCGAACCCTGTTTTGTAAACACCACAATTCCAGTGTAGGAGCGAGCCTGCTCGCGATGGCGGAGTGTCAATCGACATCAGTGTTATCTGACACACCGCCATCGCGAGCAGGCTCACTCCTACAGGGGGTAGGTGGTGTGTCGTTCTTCTCTATTTCAAGGTGATTACCATGTTTCTCATCGCTTTTCTGGGCGGCATATTGACCGTCCTCAGCCCCTGTATCCTCCCGGTGGTGCCGTTCCTGTTCGCCGGTGTCAAACGCACCCGTTCATCCATTCTGCTGACCCTCGGCGGCATGGTCCTGACCTTTGCCCTGATCGCCAGCCTGGCCGTGGTCAGCAGCGAATGGGTGGTGCAAGCCAACAACACCGGTCGTCACGTCGCGCTCTTCGTGATGGGATTGTTTGCTCTGTCGCTGATTTCCGCCCGTGTCGGTGACTGGATGGCCCGTCCGTTCGTGGCGCTGGGCAATCGCCTTGATCCCGACACCCGCAAAATGTCAGGCCCGCTGGGTTCGGTCATGATCGGTGTGGCCACAGGGTTGCTCTGGGCGCCGTGTGCCGGCCCGATCCTCGGGGTGATTCTCACCGGCGCCATGCTCCAGGGTGCGAACGCACAGACCAGCCTGTTGCTGCTGGCCTACGGCCTGGGCAGCGCACTGTCCCTGGGGACCTTGATCTTCGCCGGTCGCGGTTTGGTCAATCGCTTGAAAGTGTCGATCCCGGTCACTGGTTGGTTGCGTCGTGGTGCCGGTGTTGCCGTGCTGGCGACCGTGGCGGTGATTTCCACCGGTGCCGACCGGACACTGTTGGCTGGCACCTCGTCCGAAGGCGTCAGCAGCCTCGAGAAGGGCGTGATGGAAACCGTGCCGAAAGTCGTCGACTACTTCGTCAGCAAGGTCAGGGCCGACTCCATGGACAACGCCCAAGGTGCCATGCCGTCGCTGTCCGGTGCCGTCCAGTGGCTGAACTCGCCAGCGTTGAGCAATGATTCGCTCAAAGGCAAAGTGGTGCTGGTGGACTTCTGGACCTACGACTGCATCAACTGCCAGCACAC
This sequence comes from Pseudomonas sp. GW823-FHT02C02, assembly GCF_058797635.1. Lineage (NCBI taxonomy): Bacteria > Pseudomonadati > Pseudomonadota > Gammaproteobacteria > Pseudomonadales > Pseudomonadaceae > Pseudomonas > Pseudomonas sp. GW823-FHT02C02. The sequence continues at coordinate 99,803 of NZ_JBXAJV010000024.1, forward strand.
CCTGCCGTATGTGAAGGACTGGGCGAAGAAATACGAGAAGGATGGCCTGGTGGTCGTCGGCGTCCACACCCCTGAATACGGTTACGAGCGCATCATCGACAACGTCAAGGACCAGGTGAAAAAGCTCGGCATCACCTACCCGGTGGCCATCGACAACAACTACGCGATCTGGCGCGCCTTCGACAACCAGTACTGGCCCGCTCACTACCTGATCGACGCCAAGGGCCAGGTGCGTTACACCCACTTCGGTGAAGGCGCCTACGAAACCCAGGAAAAGATGATCCAGCAACTGCTGGAAGAGGCCAAGGCACCTTCGGCGTAACCCTCGACATCAATGGCTCACAGGCTGCGCGCCGCGGGCCATTGGTTTTTTCTCCTGATTGCGCCGCCACGCCGCCGGTGGCGCGCCGTACTCTCGACGAAAGGCACGGCTGAAGGCCGTGTCGGTCTGGTAGCCCACCTCTTCGGCAATCCGCATCAACGAACTGTTACTGCTGCGTAACAGGTTCGCCGCCAGCAACATCCGCCACTGCGTCAGGTACTGCATCGGCGAACTCCCCACCAACTGCGCAAAGCGTTCTGCCAACACCGACCTTGAGGTGCCGGCGGTTCGCGCCAGTTCATCCAGGGTCCAGGCGTGACAGGGTTTTTTGTGCAGCGCATTCAGGGCGGCACCGACGATCCGGTCACCCACACCGGCCAGCCAGCCGGTCCGGCCTTCACCGCGCTCGTTCATGTACAGGCGCAACACCTCGATGAACAACACCTCGGCCAGTTTCGCCAACACGCCTTCGCCCCCGGGCCTGGGCGAGCGTGCTTCCGCCAAGGCATAACGGACCGATGATTCCAGCCAGATTCCGGCATTGGAACCGCGCACATTGACCCGGACCACCGCCGGCAATCCCGTCAGCAACATGCCCGCCAACCGCGTATCGCAGGCCAGATAACCGCACACCAGTCGCGTGACCGCGCCGCCTCCGCCGTAACTCAGTTGCCGGGGACGGCGCGCCAGCACCACGTCCAGCCGCTTGCCGGTGACCGGCGTCAGACCGGGTTGCGAGCTCATGCGATGGGCATCGCCCTGGGGGAACACCACCACATCGCCGGCGGTCAGGCGCAGCGGCGCAGCGTTTCCCATCTCGACATAGCACTCGCCTTCGGTGATCAGGTGGAATATCACCACCCGCTCGGCACCGGGCTCCAGAAAGGGGGCCGCCGTGTCGGCACTGGGCGACTGGTAGCACCAGGGTGCCGTGAACCTGGCATTGATGAAGATCGCGCCGACCAGGCGGACGACGCGCAGGGTTTGGGACAGGGCGTCCATGGTGACTTCCCATGCGACTAAGGGCTTTCTGATTGTGAGCGCGTTGCCGGGTAACGTGAATTCTCCGGACGATCGGGCAGTGTTGCCCGACGATCGGGCAGGACGCCGGCCCGCGCCGGAGCGATAGTTTGCCTACAGGGCCACTGCCGACCCTGTCATCAATAACAAGACTGAGAGGTTGCCATGCCAAAGTTCGTCATAGAACGCGAGATTCCAGGTGCTGGAACACTGTCAGAAAGGGATTTGAAAGCCGCTTCGCAAAAGTCCTGCCGGGCATTGCGCGATTTGCCGCAGGTGCAGTGGCTTCAGAGTTATGTCACGGGTGACAAGTTGTACTGCGTATACATCTCGCCGAGCGAAGCGCTGATCCAGGAGCACGCGAGGCAGAGCGGTTTCCCGGCCAACCGCATTTCCCAGGTGATGAACATCATCGATCCGACCACGGCGGAGTAAGCCGGGCTTGCGTTCCAATCCTTACGGAGCAGATTTAATGAGCACCCCCCTTGATCTCACTGCCCTGAAAAACCGCCAGATGGTCTCCTGGGCCAGCGGCGATTACGCCGTGATCGGCACCACCCTGCAAATTGTCGGCGAGCAACTGGCTGAAGCCTGTGACTTGCTCTGCGACGAACGCGTGCTGGACGTGGCCGCCGGCAACGGCAATGCGACGCTCGCCGCTGCACGCCGAGGTTGCAACGTCACCTCGACCGACTACGTGGCGGCGCTGCTGGAGCGCGGCGAAGACCGGGCCCGGGCCGAGCGCCTGGAGGTGACCTTCCAGGTCGCCGACGCCGAGGCGCTGCCGTTCGAAGACGCCAGCTTCGATGCGGTGCTCTCGACCTTCGGCGTGATGTTCACGCCGGATCAGGCCAAAGCGGCTTCAGAACTGGCGCGGGTCTGCCGTCCTGGCGGTCGCATCGGCCTGGCCAACTGGACGCCTGAAGGTTTTGTCGGCCAGATGTTCAAGACTCTGGGCAAACACCTGCCGCCACCGCCAGGCGCACAACCGCCTTCAAACTGGGGAACCGAAGCCTGGTTGCACTCGCACTTCGATGAGCGTGACTTTCAGGTCCAGGTGACGCGCCGCACCTTCAACTTCCGTTATCGCTCGGCGGCGCACTTCATCGATACGTTTCGCACCTGGTACGGCCCGGTCCACAAGGCCTTCGCGGCGCTGTCTCCCGAGGGAGCCCAAGCCTTTGAAAGCGACCTGACTGAGCTGATCAACCGGATGAACAGAGCGGGAGAGAAATCGGTGGTGGTGCCGAGTGAATACCTGGAGGTCGTCATCACCCGACGTTAACCAGACAACACAAAACCCTGTAGGAGCGGGGGGGGGGGGGGGGGGGGGGGGGGGGGGGGGGGGGGGGGGGGGGGGGGGGGGGGGGGGGGGGG